>CACPSE010000037.1:0-14544 GCA_902636535.1 uncultured Wolbachia sp.
AATCGCGCTTAAACTAAGCGTCAGCACATTATTACAGCGCCACTTACAGTAATATAGAGTCAAAACTCGCACCACGGGGCTTCTTTTGCCTTTTTTTTCATTTAGTAAATTTCTTAATGTTTGTGGCTAAAAGAGTCCAAGAGAGGTGTCATGCCAGTGCTCCTTTTTTTGTCATCCCAGTCTGGGATCCAGCATTTCACGCAATCCCATCAAGAACGTTGTATTTTACATAACACTTTTATGCTTACCAACTTAATAAAATTCCTGGATCCCAGACTGGGATGACAGGCTAGCCTGACAACCGTCATCCCTGTAAAGATCAAGTATCCCACTACGTGTTAGCGGATGAGATACCGCGGCGGTATGACGGTTCGCGGCGGTATGACGTAGGACTGCTGTCATTCAAGTAGCTGAAACTGGAATGACACGTCATAAAGGAACCAGTGTCAGCTACTTGGATGATACCTTTTTTCTACTTAGTTTGGGTTATGCAAGAAGTCTATTTACTTCTTAACTTGACGCACATGATGTCTTGCAGCATCATCTACTGCTTCTAAATAAACCATCGCCAAACATATACCACTGTGTACTTCTATATATGCCTCATTGCTCAGGCTTCGATTAAAGCAAGAATTCTTTCCTGGAAAGGCAAGGTTGCTAAGATGCAGTTCCCATTTTAATCCTTTGGTTGATATTTGAGCTCTCGGTATACCAAGTAAAGATATTTTAGTATTTTTTGGCAAAGAAAAAAAATGGGTAATACCTTTTTGTAAAGTGTAACCTACCATGGGAGGTGAAGGTGTGTAAAAGATACTGCCCGTACTTAGAAAAATGTTAATATTCTGTAGTATGTGATCAATTGCTCCTCCAGTAATACCCGTTACTATTGATGGCAATAACTTTACTGTTTTTAAATGAGCCATTGCTTTAGAAAAGTCGCAATAATCTTGATCAGGTAGATATATCGTATTCAAATTAGCACGTAAATCCAGATTTACGCTATCCAAATCTCCTACTACAAGATCAGGTTTTACGCCAATTGATAGAAGCTTGTTTGCTCCTCCATCTACAGCAATAATAGGTATATCTCGTTTAAAAAACGATGAGCTCGGTATTTTTCCATTTAGCACTACAATAGAACGATATTGTTGTTGTGTACTGCAGTGCAGCACATGATCATGGTGCAGGTTTTGCATCGTAGTAACATTTTTGAATAATTGATATTATGCTAATCACTAATCCAGCAATATTGCTAAGCACCACAAAAATTGAGCTCTGGTAAAGACCATAGCCAATCCAAGACAATGAACAAATAAGATAGTTTACTAACATTAACATCGATACATCACGAGTAACTTTAGTGATATATGCTTTATATACTTGAGGTGATAATCCAATTAGAGATGCAATTAACGCAATGAAGCCGAAGCATTCTTCAATATTTATATACATACATTTTCCTACGCTTGCTTTAACAATATCAGGTTCAAAGGGTTGTACTTTATGTACTCTCAGCTTTTCTAGAGCACCCCTAATGCGTGTAATTTATAACATCATTTAGTCTATTAATCAAGAAATTAATAGTGACTTGCATTTATGAAACCCAATCGGCTTCTATGCTAATTATTATCTAAACTAATCGTCGGTTGTGCATCTTGCTCAGAGATTAGGGCAACCAACAAATTATTTATCAATTGAACCTTTTGCTTGCCATCTAATTGTAAGCTTTTGTTTTTTTCAAAATGAGCTATTACTTCCTCGACAATTCCTATTGCATTTTGCACTATATGCCTTCTTGCCGAAGTGATAGCATGTGCTTGTTGACGCCTTAACATTGCTTGTGCAATCTCGGACGAATACGCCAAATGCGATATTCTTGCTTCTGTAATCTCAATTCCTGCAATATCTAATCTTTGTTGTAACATTGACCGCAGTTCATCTGAAATTTTATCAGAATTTTTACGTAAAGATTCCTCATTGCTCTCGCTGTCATACGGATAATTGCTCGCCAATTCTCTAATTACCGAGTCACTTTGTACAAAAACAAATTCGTGATAGTTGTTAACATTATAATACGCCTTTGCAGGACTGCTCACTCTCCAAACAATTACTGCAGAAATCTCTATTGGACTTCCATTTGCATCATTAACTTTTATTTTTTCTGTGTTAATATTCTGAAATTTTAGGGAAACTATATATTTGCTTGAAAAGGGAAGCGTTACACATATTCCAGACTTAAAATAAGTTCCAATATAATGACCAAAAAATTCTATCACTCTTGCTTCATTAGGGTCATTAATAAAAAATCCTTGAAGAAAAGTCAAAATTGAAACGGCAGCAACTCCAAGTGCAATTGTGCTGTCATATGCCAAAAAAAGCAGCGATAAAATTAATCCTAGCGCTATTAGTACAGGAAAAGCCCGAATTTGACTCAAATTTCTATCGTTTATCGTATTCTTATCCATATTGTCTTTAAACTTCTTTTTCACTTGAACTCTCTCTGTTGATCGTTTTATTTATCTTATTTACAAATAGTTTAAACTCTCTTAATTCATGATCAGGCAATTTTACTTCAGTTTTATGTGCTATCGTAAGCGGATCGATGTGTTTGCCGTTATATATAACTTCGTAATGTAAATGAGGGCCTGTTGCAACACCAGTGCTACCAACATAGGCGATGACCTGCCCCTGCTTTACTTTAGAGCCTAACTTTATATCGCCACTAAATCTACTTATATGCGCGTAACAGGTTGAATATTCATTTTTGTGTTTTATTTTGATGTAATTTCCATAGCCACCATTCTTTCCTATATATTCTATCACACCCTCTGCAGCAGCGTATATGGGAGTGCCAAGTTTAGCTGCATAATCCACTCCTTTGTGAAAAGCAATTTTACCGCGAACAGGATGCTTTCTATTGCCAAATTTTGAGGATATGCGATAATCTCCATTTAAAGGATTTGCAAAAATTTCGCCATTTTTTAAGCTTATTCCTTCTTTATTAAAATCCCTTTCTTTGCCGTCTTGCGATTTATAATGATATAAACTAATAGCTTTCTTGTTTATTATCAGTGAAGCATATAAAATTTTTTCTTCAGTCTTCTGATTATTAGGCAATCTCTCAAAAAGAACCTCCAATTTACTCTTCAGCACAATGTCTTTTTTAAAATCAACACCGAAATCTTTATATATGTTGATCAATTTCACCACTGTATTTGGCGCCAACCCTTCCGTGGCAAAAAAGGAAGATTTTATGGTACTGGATATGAATAACAACTTTCTATCACTTTCTGTCGTCAAAGTAGCTTTTTTTTTTCTGATTCCATGCTGGAATGGCTGTGCAAGATCTGTTGATGTTTCAGCGGTATATAACGGTAAGATAAAGAGCAGTATAAATATAATCAGCTTCATCATTTAAACAGCATCAACAAAAGTAAAATTACCTTCCACATACTGTACATCATCATTATCTTCCAGCTCTTCAACCAATGCAGATAATTTATCAATCAACTCTTTATCGCTAATTTCAATCAGATCTTTTGGCTGCCATGAAAGACGAGCAAGTTCTGGTTCTCCGAATTTTGCATAAAAGGCATCGCGTACTTTACCAAAATCTTTTATTTCACAAGTTATAACGTGTAATCCTTCTTTGTCATTTTCCTCAACATTCAATACTTCTAATTCGATTCCATGACTGAATAAATCGTCAAAATTCATACCTTCTGCTTTATAGACGATTAAGCCTACATGATCGAAAAGGTAACTAACGCTTCCTGTTTCTCCTAAATTTCCACCTTTACGAGAAAAGATATAACGTACCTCAGAAGCAGTACGGTTGCGGTTATTAGTCAAGGCATGGACAATGAGTGCAGTGCCAGAAGGCCCATGACCTTCATATTGTATTTCCTCGTAATTTTCTCCAGCAACGTTACCAGTTGCATTTTTTATTGCTGTTTCTATTTTATCTTTTGGTGGATTTTCCTTGCGTGCAGCAAATATAGCAGAGCGAAGGCGCGGGTTGAGTTCGGGATCGGGTAGCCCTTGCTTTGCAGCAACTGCTATTTCTCTGATCAGCTTCGTAAATTTTTGAGAGCGCTTTGCATCCTGAGCGCCTTTCCGATGTTTTATATTTGAAAATTGTGAATGACCAGCCATATTCAAATAGTTAAAAACCTAATTATATATCAAAGCATAGAAAAAGCTAAAGCAAATTTTCAAGCCTCTGGCTTGGCATCTTGCAGGTTTTCTGCTAATAACATACTTTCATACTGCTTAGCTTCTAAGTCAAGGCCAATAGCTGAATGGGCTGCTATTAAATGGTTAATAGATTTAGAAAAATATTTAGAATCTTTATAGCTTGCTATATTCTGGAAACGCTTAATTGCTGCCAAATATTCACCACGCCTCAGGTAAAATTTACCGATAGAATACTCTTTTGTTGATATATGCTCTGTGATTAGTTTTGCTTTTTCCTTTATCTCGTCTATATATTCGCTGCCTGGAAAGAGATTAATGTACTCTGTAGCCAGCTCTAAAGTTTTATATGCAGTTTGCTGTCCAAGTTGCACTTTATTAATTTGCATGTAATAAGATAATACTCTTAAGTAGTATACATATGGTAAATCTTCACCATTTGAATAAACATATATATAATCATCCATATCACTTGTAGCACTGCTATAGTTACCCATATTATAGTGAGAAACCCCAGATAATAATTTCGCTTTCATTGCCCAATAAGACAAAGGATACAAATCCTCTATCTTATGAAATGCCCTAATAGCTTGTTTATATTTTTTCTGGTCAAAAAGTTCAACTGCTTCTTCATATAGTTCAGTTTCAGTTTTTTCAAGATCATTCGCATACGATTGTGTAAAGGAGCAAATTAGGAAAATAAAGCACGTGATTAAAGTCTTATACATAAGATTTTTTTCGATCAAAATAAAGTATAGACCTAAATATTACTTAAATAAATAAATTTCTTAGGCAATAGCCTGCCCTTCCTCTTTATAACTACGGTCAGAACTACCTGCATTTCTTGATTCACCTCGTCCTTCCACTTTTGGATCTTTCAGCGTCTTGCTGTAGGAATGTATAGTTAAGACCTGTACAGCCATAAAAATTGCAATACCTATCAAGCCTAAAGTAGGTCCAACAGCAGGATTTAAGGACGATGCTAATGCCATTAACATTATCCTTCTTATTAAAAATATAGAAGAACCAGCAAGCGCCAATCCGGCTACAGACATATTGCTAGTTTTCTTGCTAGATTTCTCATCAAGATCAGACTTTTCTGTTTCCTTTTTCTTATTTTTTTCATGCTTATCAATATAAGAAACAATAGTTGCAAGAAAAGCAATTGCATTGGCAAGAAATAAAATTGCATCCTCTGCTGCTTCAAGTGAAGATGTTTCACCCATTATCATACCTACAATAACCAGTGCAGTTGTTATAGCCTCAATATAGATCAAACACTGACCTATATCAGAAATATTGTGCTCTTTTTCCTTTACTTCCTTTCCATTTTCAATATTCTTCAACTCTCGTTCTTTTTGTGCTATTTTTCTATTATTGTAAATTAAATATAGCGTACAAATAAGAGATAGGACCATGAAAGGTAATATAGTGTGGCTTAGCGCGCCACTTATCACGCCAAGTAATACCTGATCGCTACATATTTTTTCCAGTTCAATAGCCATAAATAATGCAAATGGAACCATTGTTACTAATGATGCACATTGTCTATATAGCTCTCTTTTTTTTAACGTTAATAACTCTTGCTCAAGCTTCTTCTTTTTTTTCGCTTCTTCTTTTTTTAATGTTGATAACTCTTGTTCGAGCTCCTTCTTTTTTTTTGTTTCTTCTTCTTCAATCCCTAACCAAAAATCTTGAAAAAAATCTTCCATTTCAGGATTTTCTTTAATTCCTGGTTCTTTAGAACGAAACTTAGTCTCAAAGTCACCTGTAATGCTAGTCATATAAACCCTATTAACTAATATATTATACAGGATTTTAACTATTCAGTCAATATTATGAAAGTATTAACCACTTTTGTATATTAACTGTTTCTCAAGAAATTCAGTCAATCTGTTTGATGCCGGCTAGGATATAATTATAGCCCGACCACACAGTTATAACAGCTGCAACCCATAAACAAATCGCACCTGTATATTGAATCATATAATAATCGTTCATTATTAGCGCTACTACAGCAACCATCTGCAAAAATGTTTTAATTTTTCCAGCTTTGCTTACAGGTAGACTAACATTTGTAGCTATCAGAAACTCCCGTAAACCCGAGACTAATATCTCCCGACAGATGATGATAATCGATGGTACTATTGTAAAATCATTTATCTTATGCTTATAAACTAGCATAATTATCGTTGAAACCACTATTAATTTGTCAGCAATTGGATCAAATAGCTTGCCAAACTTTGATTGGACTTTCCACGCACGCGCCAGGTAACCATCAAAAAAATCCGTAATGCACGCAAACACAAAGATTGATATTGTTATCAGGCCTGCATATTTATTTTCTATATAAAAACTTAATATTATTGCTGGTATTGCAAGTGCACGAGAAATTGTAAGCAAATTAGGCACGTTTTTTTTAAGCATGTAATATCATCTTACGTAATAGGTAAACTTATACAGAAGTACAACAGAGTTCACAAGTTAATAGTTTACAATTGAACATTTATAAAAACTCCATATACTTAAAAAATACAAGCTTAAAATATAAGGATGTAATGATGAACGATGATTTAGATAGTACCACAAAACAAGAAGCGCTTAAGTATCACAGCAGAGGTGGTAACCCTGGTAAAATTTCAATCATGCCAACAAAACCTTTATCTACCCAGTATGATTTGTCACTTGCTTATTCCCCTGGTGTTGCAGCTCCGTGCCTTGAAATAGCTAAAAATCCTGAGGTTGTTTATGATTATACAGCAAAAAGCAACTGTGTTGCTGTCATTTCAAATGGCACTGCAGTGCTTGGACTTGGTAATATCGGTCCTCTTGCTGCAAAACCTGTCATGGAAGGCAAAGCTGTTTTATTTAAGCGTTTTGCTGATATTGATGCAGTTGATATAGAAGTTGGTACAGAAAATATAGAAGATTTCATCAATGCAGTAAGGTATCTTGGGCCAAGTTGGGGGGGATAAATTTAGAAGATATAAGATCTCCCGATTGTTTTATAATAGAGAAACGCCTGAATGAACTGATGGATATTCCAGTGTTCCATGATGACCAGCATGGAACTGCGGTGGTTGTTGCAGCTGGCATAGAAAATGCTCTTGATATTGTTGAAAAGAAATTAGAGGACGTTAAGATCATTATGAATGGTGCTGGAGCAGCCGGTATTGCATGTTTAGAAATACTAAAGTCCATGGGCGCTAAAAATATAGTGCTGTGTGATAAGCAAGGAGTAATATACAAAGGTAGAAACGAGGATATGAATGAGTGGAAGGAAAAGTATGCAATTGATACTTCCGAACGTTCTCTACTTGATACAATAAAAGGCGCTGATGTATTCATCGGACTATCTGCAAAAGATGTGTTAAATGAAGAGATGTTAAAGAGTATGGGCAAAGACCCGATTATTTTTGCTCTTGCCAATCCCGATCCAGAAGTAAGGCCTGAGTTTGCAAAATCTGTGAGGCCAGATGCAATAATTGCAACTGGTAGGTCAGATTACAACAACCAAGTCAACAACGTAATGGGTTTTCCTTATATATTTAGAGGGGCACTTGATGTACATGCAACAACAATAAATGATGAAATGAAAATTGCAGCTGCAGATGCAATAGCAAAGCTTGCCCGTGAGCCAGTACCAGGTGAGATATCTGCAGTCTATGGCGGTCGTAAAATGGGCTATGGACGTGAATATATAATACCTACTCCATTTGACCCAAGATTAATTTCTATAGTAGCTCCTGCTGTTGCAAAAGCCGCAGTTGATTCAGGTGTTGCAAGAAAGGCAATACAAGATTGGAGTAAATATGAAAATCAATTAAAATCTCGTCTTTCGAATGTTCTCAGCACGCTGAATTTACTATCTTCACATATGTAATTTATTGGATAAAGTTAAAAGTGATAAACCAATCCAAACTCTAAGCCATATATGCCAAACCTATTGGTAATGGTTGCAGTTGTTGATTCAACACGTGCAGTTTCATCAACTTCACTTCCTCCACTGGCAGGAGGATATTTTTCACCAGCTAGTATCTTTATTCCTGGTACAATATCTTTAAATTGGTTATCAAGGATACCAAAATAGCGTAAACCAGCAAACGCTTGAATTTGTGTTGTAAGTGGATAATTAACACCAAGTTTGGCTTGATAAGCCAAGGCATATCTGGTTTTTCCTAGAAATTTAACCTTAGTTACACCTGCACCAACACCAATATATGGAGTGAATGGAATTTCTTCTGTATTAAAATCATGATATACATTAATCATTCCAGCTAAGTTGTTAAAACCTTCATTTCTCATCTTAAATGCAGCTGCAAACTGTGCCTTAACACACTGCTCTACAATGTTAATATCAACCTTTCCACTTCTCCAAGGTGACTCACACTTTGTACCAGCAGATACACTATTGTTTGCTCCAGCAGACACATCATCATTACGACGAAGTTCAATATATCTTGCTTTGTTTTTATCTGAGTAATCTTCATCATATAAGTTAGTTTGAGAATATAAGCCTTCAAGCTCAACTCTCATATTTTTAAATAGATATCCTATTGCAGCACTACCGGCAACCCCTGGAACATATTTAGGACTGTATCCAGCTTCAATTCGCTCCTTCTTATTAAAACTAAAAACCCCCTCTGTTATATTGTCACCTGCATCTTCTTTTCCTTCTAGAGAGCCTATTGCATTGAAGAATGCTCCAAAATAGTTAGCTTTGATGTAAACATTCTCTAAGTTATTTATTTTATCATCGTAAGATAAGCACCTAAATGAAAAGGTTAGCAAAACCAATAGATATGTGAATTTAAATCTTTTACCCACCACAGAGACTCCCTGCATAATTTGTCATTTCATTATTATAGTATGCTTTTATTTTTTATGATAGCAACTTTTTATTGCGCTCAATCGTTTTAGATTTATAATGAAAGTATTGTAATTTAAAGCAAATCAATGACTATTGCAATTCACGAATTAGAGAAGATCATCAAACAATCGTTCCCCGACGCTGATATAAAGATTCATGATCTTGCTGGAGATAATGATCATTATTATTTAAAAATAACCTCCAAGCGCTTTCTCGGAAAGACAAAAATAGAACAGCATAAAATGGTATATAAAGCACTAGAAGGTCAGTCTATACATGCCTTGCAACTGGAAACTAATACTTAAAAATAAGGTGAATTTATGAGCAATTTTGAACAAATAAAAAAAATATAGCAGAAAATGATGTAGTATTGTATATGAAAGGCACTTCTGATTTTCCTCAATGTGGATTCTCTGGACTCGTTGTGTCAATCCTTAAAAAATTGAACGTGAAGTTTAAGTGTATTAACGTATTGGAGAATGATGAAATACGTGAATCTATAAAAAAGTTTTCTGATTGGCCAACAATTCCACAATTATATATAAAGGGAGAGTTTATCGGTGGCTGCGACATCACTCGCGAGATGTACGAAAAAGGTGAATTGCAAAGCTTATTAAAAGAAAAAAAAATTGTTGAATAAGACCTCAAATTCAGAAAGACTTAGGCTTCAACCTTATCACCAGGCTTAACAAATAGGTGGCCCAATACTATTAACTTTATGGGGTTATCTTCGTTATTTGCTACTATCCAAACCCCATCGCTCTCATGATCAACAATTTCTATTGGTGCAAATACTACATAATTATTGTCATCAACAATCTTTATTCCAAGAGCACCCTCGTCACTTAAGCTCAGGGCTGAAGAAGGAACTTTATATGCAAATCTTTCGCCTGAAGGTAGTTTTACGTTGGCAGTTAGTCCCTGCAAGGATATCATTTTATTATTAGTTACCTTTACCTCTACCCTATAAGACCCAGTTTTAGGTTCAGCAATTTTACTAATAAAACTTACTTCACCTGCCAATTCTTTTCCGTCCAGCAAATTAATTTGAGCTGTACTGCCTAGCTCTATTTTATTTACTTCATTTTCCGAAACGTATAACACCACAAGAATTTGATTGAAATCAACCACGTCAGCTATTTTTTGCCCAACATTAACAAAATCCCCTTCATTTGCATTGATTTTATCAATATAACCATCTATAGGAGATTTGACTGCAGTGTTTCCTAAATCCAATTCTAGCCTTTTTAGGTCAGCTTTTGCACTTTGTAACGCAGTAAAAGCTGCTTCTACTTGTATTTGTGCTCCATAGCCTTTTTTATTCAGTTTGTGAGAGGAATCATACTCAATTTCACGCTGCTTTAATAAAGCTTTAGCTTTCTGAGCTTGCTCAATCCTATCATAATTTTCTATCTTTAACACTACATCACCTCTTTTTACCTTTTCACCATCAGGTAAATAAATAGCAATAATCTTACCACTTATTTTTGAGACAAGGCTAGCTCTATGTAAGGGATTTACTGTACCAGAAAAATTTAAATATATAGTGCGGTTTTGCGGCGCACATTCTTGAGTTTTTACTGAAAAGTTACTAATTGCATTATCACTATAAACCGCCTGATCTTTTTTTAAAAATGCACTGCTGATAAAAAACAGTAGAATAAAAGCAATACTGGAAATGATGATTACTTTATTTCTCATCTTTAAACAATAGAATTTGTTAACTAATTTTGTTAGAAACAACTGCATAAATTTTCGAATCAGAAATGTAAGTATAATACATGTACCATTGTCACTCCATAAATAATTTTATATGAGAACAAACACAAGATTTTCCTACAATAAGTAAGTTTTTTATTGCAAAAATGCAATTTTTAATCGAATAAAAATGTAAAATTGCAAATAAAGTTGTGCATAAAACTGGATTTAAAAAAATCTCGAAAAACATACTAAAACTTTTAAATAATAACTTTATATCTAGTGGCTTTGCCTTCTCCAAGACGCTGTAAGTATTTCATCCCTAGCAGTTTCTTTGTAATTGCCTCTACTGTTCTTGGAGGAAATCCTAGAGCTTCTATAACATCTTTTCTACTAAATTCTTTATCTGCAAGGCTAAGTGCCCACTCCCAGAAGAATAATTGTTTTCTTGATAATAAATATTCAGTATTCTCCCTCTCAAGAATATAATGCGCCTCATTTGCTTGCGTTTTGAGCACATTAAGAAAAAATATTAACCATGGGGAAATATCTTCTTTGCCACTTTTCCAGCTACTTTGTGTTTTATTAAGCGCTAAATAGTAATCAAGTTTGTTAGTTTCAATTATCTTTTCATGTGATACAATAGATACAAAATCATAACCCTGCTGCAACAGCATTAAATTAGTCATCAATCTACTAGTTCTGCCATTCCCATCTTGAAAAGGGTGTATTGCCAGATACTCAAAAACAAAGTTAGCAACAATAATAAGAGGATGCTTAAATTTATTATTTAAGGACCAGTGATACCAATCAATAAGCTCTTGTACTCCCTTTCTAACAAGGTAAGGTGGTAAAAATTATACCAACAACTTTTCCATTCTGATCTTTTGCCTCAACTCTATTAGAACTTGCTTTGTATTTTCCTCTTTGATACAAATCTTTTTCACTATAAAGTAGCATCTGGTTGTTAATGTGCAATATTGATGACTCACTAATTGGAATATCCGTATAATCATGAAATATTAGTTCAAGCATTTCTAAGTAGCCAGCAATTTCTTGCTCATCTCTATTTTTAAATTTTTTGACACGTAGGTTTTTATATAGATCCTCAACTTCTTTATCGGTTAGACGATTTCCTTCAATACGGTTAGAAGCGCCAGAAGATGTAACAATAACTGAATGAGTTAATCTTTCAATTGTTTGTGGTAGTAGTTTTTTCGTTATCTGCCAGCTATTTTTAACACTATCAACTGCAGTAATTAACTCGTACTCTTGCTCAATTACAGGCCCTTCTAGGTTGAGACGTGTACTAAGACGAAAATTCTTCCAGTTCATATTCTTCTCACATGCATATTATGTGAGATAATGTGATAAAAGTCAATAGTAAGCTTTATATGCATAGCAGAGCTAACTACAAAAATTATACATTTTCAAGTGATCCTAACCATATCAAAAACTACAGGGCAAAGCTGTTGGAGGAAGGCTTAATTAGTTAAAAATTTCAATCTTATGTAAAATATTGTCTTATTTTGTAATTTTCTTGTTGACTAACGAGACGATATCTACTTTTCAATAAACTCCATTTGCATTTCTTGTATACTACTTTCTATTTGCTCTATTTGTTCTATTAACCTTTCTTCTAAGTCAAGATTACCGCTCAGCCTCGCTTCGGTTCTTTCTTTTCGTAATGCATTTAATTCTTTTAGTAACACTATATTATTCCACACAATTTCTGCAGATTTTCTCTCGTTCAGTTGGCTATTTAGTACACTAGTTCTTTCGAATATAAACCTTATGACTTCATCAACGTTAAATTGCTCTAACTCTTGTAACAAAACCTCTTTATTGGGCTCACTTCCACTATCTGTCAAATCAATTACACGCTGTTGTAATCTTTTCATCTCATTAGTAAATTCAAAATGAGAAAATTGCTCAAAAAATATAGGATGGTGTAAGATCTCTGGAAATTCTATTACTATACGTAGAATTATAGCCTGATTTTGCTCTGCTTCAATCAGCTCTGGAGATTTATTGTAAAGATACTCACCTTTTGTTGCTCTAGTTTTACTATTAAAAATCTGTTTTTTGAAGCTACTTCTTAGTTCACTAGCCTTATTGTAAAAATAATCTCTATAATACCTTCTAATACTGCTGTTGCTAATAGTATTTACATATTCCATGAACTTGTGCTCAAGAATTGAATATTTTTCCGGAGCAAGTTTGTCATAATTTTGCAAGTTGCTATCGATTATGTGATGCCATAAATATTCAGAATGCAGTTTTGTTGAATGGTCAAGAGCAGTCAATACGTCTTCTTTCTTGTATTCCAGTTCGTTACATATATCGTATGGATCTTTATTACTCGGCAAAGTCACAAACTTTAACGTGTATCCAGGCTCTAATATTGGCAGAGCAAGTTCTGCAACTCGGGGAGCAGCATGACGTCCAGCACTATCGCCATCCATACAGATGGAGATTTCTTTAGCAAATCTCCATAGATTTTTTATCTGTTCTGCAGAAATTGCAGTGCCAAGCGGAGCAACTGCATTACTAATTCCCGCTTGATGTAGCGCTATAGCGTCCATATATCCTTCAACAACGAGTATGTGCTGTTTTTTACGTATTTCGCTTAAAGCTAAGTTTAATCCGTATAAATTCTCCCTCTTCTTGAAGAGCTGACTCTCTGGACTGTTTAAATATTTCGGCTGTTGCTCAGAACTTAGCGCACGTCCGCCAAAACCAATAACTCTCCCTGCAATGCTCTGTATAGGAAATATCAGCCGGTCATAAAAATAATCATGAAAATTTTTGTTTACTAATCCAATATCAATTAAAATTTTGTCTTCAATACCTGAAGAGTTTAAATACTCTTTCAAACCAGAGCTTGGTGCATAACCTATCTTAAATTTATCTATGATTTTAGGTAAAATCTTACGCTGCTTTAAATAATCTACAACACCTTGATTTTTTTGTGCAAACCAATTTGCAGCTAAATCAAGCGCTAAAAATAGTTTATTGTCCTCTTTTGTAATACTAAGATTTTTGGGCAGTTCAACACCTGTAACCGATGCTAATTTTTCCAATGCTTCTTTAAAGCTTAATCCTTCAGTTTGTGAAATAAATTCAAATGCATCACCACTAGCCAAGCAACCAAAACAGTAATATAACCCCTTAGTATTGCTCACCGAAAAAGATGGGGTTTTTTCGTTATGAAATGGACAGAGCCCAACAAAACTATCTCCTCTTTTTATTAATCTGACTTTTTTACCTACTAGGTCGGATAATAATAATTTTGATTTTATAATATCTATATGATCCATCTTGTTAAATTAGTAGTAGGATAAAAATTATATAGAATTTATACACATCTGACTCGAAATTTATTTCTTTAACTAAAGCAATTTGGATTTACCGACAATGTAGCTATACAAATTCAAGAGCAATCCTGTCATCCAGGTAGCCCACAGAAACAAAAAACTTCCTTGACAAACCTCGCCAGCGCCCTTATCATGAAACTGAAGCTATTTATTTATCTTCTCTGTACAGATTAAATGACAAAAAAACTCAACGTATCTGGCGTCTCATGTTTAATTTTTTGCACTATGTGCACCTTATGTCTTTATCAAATTTCCGGGTTTTGACCTACACAAGCTGAAATACGCTTATAAAGCATTTAAAACATTAAAAAACGCCAACTTAAAAAATGGATAGTGAATAACTAGCTACCCTAGGGTTTCTTTTGCCTTTTTTTCTGTTTAGTAAATTTCTTAACGTTTATAATT
>CACPSE010000038.1:0-14269 GCA_902636535.1 uncultured Wolbachia sp.
ACCAGGAAGATTGTATAGCCGTGATAAAGTAGATAAGCCCAAACGCCATCATGTCTTTAGGAGAGTTTGCTGATTGAGGCTCTTAAGTTGACGCCATTGAGCGTGCAGACCCGTGCTAGCTATAGAAAAAAGCGTTAAAGACTGGATTAACGAAAAATTCTTTCAAACACTGTAAAGGTCATAAAAGTCGAATTAGTGCACCGAAATTTTATTTCAAAAAGTAAATAATTTACTAACGCTCGTGCGCAAATTAAAAATAAATTATGCACGAGTGTAGTATTGTGAATTAAGAATGCTATATTAAAGCTTACCTCACTATTAAAGCTATCGGCCAGATTAGATTAAAAACCTAATCTGACCGGTTTCTCTATAACCCTCTAAACCCTGATGTAATTATATGATAATTAGTTTAATTAGTGGTTAATATGCAAATTGATTTTATTTATGTATTGAGATAGCATAAAACATATTGGTTTAAATTATTGTGCAACTTTATAAATCGTCACTGTTACTTCTACTGACTGTATTAATAGTTATAGTTCTAAAATTACCTGAAAATTTGAGCATTGCAGTAAATTGGTCTCTCCCAATTCTAGATTTTGATTTATCTTTTCGTATCATACTAATATCTTTTCTATCAATTGCATTTTTAGCTGTTCTACCAGCACAAAATTTGACTTTTTCAGAGATGCTATCTTTTGCTGCTTACACTATTAGTTCACTTTATGCAGTTTTATCTGAACATATGATATTGGTTATAATATTCTGTGAATTAATGACCGTCAGTGCATTTTTTACTATCGCAGCTGGCTGTAGAGATAGTGGACCTGCAATAAGGTACGCTTGTGTACACTTTTTGGTTGGAGTTATATTGATAATAGGATTGGCACTTCAAAGCACTAACCTGATAATTTTGGGTTTATTGATAAACTGCGCTTGTTTTCCTTTTTCATTTTGGGTTGTTGATGCATATCCTGCTGCATCGCTACATGGCACCACATATCTCTCTTTATTTACCACTAAAGTCTCTTTTTTAGTGATGCTTTTACACACTTATAACTTATGGCAAGATTGTACTGAAATATTAGCGCTTGTAGGCGCCATCACTGCAATTTACAGCATTATATTTGCTTCTCTTGAGCAAAATATTCGCAGATTTTTATGCTATAACGTTGTAGGACAAATGGGCTTGCTGATTATTGCAGGAAGTTTGCTCAGTCCTTCGGAAAAAGCAATACCAATTTTGATACTGCATATAATCTTCTCTCTTGTTTATCAATCATTATTGTTTGTGGTCAGTAATTCGATTATTTCACAAACAAAAACAATTAGTTTTAATGGAGTGGGTAAACTGATGTCAGTGGAAGGCATGTGTGCTATAATCGCAATACTTACAATGGCTGCATTTCCTGGAACCGTTGGATTTATCAGTAAATCATATATCACAGCTGAAATTGAAATGAACACTGTTGCCTTAAAAGGGTATAAAAATTTATATAAGCTTCTAAATTTGCTGCTTCATTTAAGCGTGGGGCTAAAGTTTCTTTATTACTTATTTATTGCAAAAAGTAAGTCAAAACCTTTAGCAGAGAGAGGAAGCAAAATGACTATGATTATTTTAGCATTTATATGCGTAATCGCTGGCAATCCTTACTTACCTATTTACAATAAACCTTCGATTTTCGATTTTGTGTACAACACAAAAAATATTTGGTCGCAATTTAATTTATTACTATGTACCACTTTATTGTTTATTCCTTTACGCAAGTTATTTTACCCGAGAGTAAATTTTAAAATGGATGTTGATTGGATTTTTAGAGCTTTCATACCCTATATTATCTTGCTGTTCAATCAGTTAGTCTCTAAAACTAGAGAAATGTTTGCCAGCGTAGTGCAAAACTTGACTAATCCACTTGTTGGTTTATACTTTAATAATATTACTAAACTTAAAGAAGTGCTGAGTTATAACTCAGTGAGTTTTGTTTCAGCTTCTTCTCTCTTTTTAATGAGTATTCTACTAATGCTATTATGTTTAAATCGTTAACTGAAAGTTTAAATTCTGTATTTAGTAAACTGAGAGGAAAGTCAATCATTTCTGAAGATGATTTTAATCTTGCCATGCGTGAAATACGCATAGCCTTAATTGAAGCTGACGTTTCACTTGAAGTTGCAAAAAAATTCATCAACGACATTAAAGATAAAGTGATTGGGGAAAAAGTCATAAAAAGTGTTTCTCCAGCACAAATGATAATTAAAATTGTACAGGATAATTTAGTTGCAGTTCTCGGATCAGAGAAAAGTGACTTAAATCTAGCAGTTAAACCCCCTGCTGTGATTATGATGGTGGGCTTACAAGGTGCAGGTAAAACAACTACCTCAGGAAAGCTTGCTTTAAAACTAAAAAAGCAAAAGAAAAAAGAGATGCTTGCCTCTTTAGACATTTATAGGCCTGCTGCCCAGAAACAACTTGAAGTGCTAGGTAAACAAATAGATGTGCAAACTTTACCTGTAGTAATAGATGAGAAGCCCATTACAATTACAAAAAGGGCAATAGCAATAGCAAAGAACGATAATTATGATGTATTAATACTAGACACTGCAGGCAGGCTTCATATTGACAATAATATGATGAATGAGTTGAAAGCCGTAAAGGAAATAGCTTCACCTGCAGAAGTTATTTTAGTAGCCGACGCAATGATAGGCCAGGATGCGGTCAACATTGCCAAATCATTCAATGAGGTAATAGGTGTAACCGGCATTATTCTCACCCGTGTTGATGGTGATGCACGTGGTGGTGCTGCTCTTTCTATGAAAATGATCGCCGATTGTCCAATTAAATTTATTGCTTGTGGTGAAAAATTAAGTGACCTCGATGATTTTTATCCCGATAGAATTGCAAAAAGGATGCTTAGCATGGGTGATGTTGTCTCATTGGTTGAAAAAGCTGCTGAGATTGTTGGTCAGGAAGAAATTGATAAGTTACAAAAGAAAGTGAAAAAAGGTAAATTCGACCTAAACGACCTAGTGGGAATGTTAAAAACTCTGAGTAAAATGGATGGCATTAGCAACATAATGAAATTCATTCCTAGTTCATTTACAAAAAAGCTAAGTAGCAGTGTGCCAGATGACAATAAAGTGAAAAAATATATAGCCATCATAAACTCAATGACTGAAAAAGAAAGGCAAAATCCAGATATTTTAAATGGCAAAAGAAGACTTAGAATTTCTAAGGGGTCCGGAACAACTGTAACTGACATTAATCTTCTAATTAAGCAGTATAATCAAATGAGCTCTATGGTAAATAAGTTCAGTAAAGTTGACCATAGTAAACTCAAAGAATCTGATTTGATGGATATGCTGAGCAGAAAGTGAGTTTTAGCTATATCAAAAGCCGGCTTAGGTCTCGCAAAAAATTTACAGCTTCCCTGTTTGCACTCCTAACCTTTTCTTATTGATTCACAGCAGGTTCTTTGTTACAGTCCATAGTTATGCAAAGAAACTTAAAGCCTCATGAGTTTATTTACAGCCAGTGATTTACATAATTTGGAACTGTATAGCTGAGTATTGTATATGATAATATTAATAACAAACGATGATGGTTTTGGAAGTGAAGGAATAAAATTACTCAAAGAGGTTGCACGGAATTTTGCGTCAGAAATATGGATAGTGGCACCAGATACTGATAGAAGCGGAGCTGCAAGATCTCTTGATTATCCAGTGAAACAATCTATTGGAATAAAACAACATAGTGAAAGGGAATTTAGTGTGTCTGGTACTCCTGCAGATTGTGTCATTATTGCGCTAAATAAAGTTATGAATAAAAACCCAGACTTAATATTGTCCGGAGCAAATATTGGATCAAATGTCGGGGACGATATTTGTTATTCAGGAACAATTGGTGCTGTAATGGAAGGTGCTGCAAAGTCTATACCTTCTATTGCGCTAAGCCAAGTTTATCATGATAAAATAGACTGGCACAATACAAAGGTTTTTGCACCAAAGGTTATTGCCAAGCTAGTTAAGGTTGGTTGGCCTAAAAACATAGTGATGAGTGTAAATTTTCCTGCTACGGAAAAAGTAAAAGGAGTAGAATTTGCTGAACAAGGTGAATATAACATTGATGGGGATTTAACTTTTACTGAAAATTCGAGTGGCTCTTTTAGCTTAAATTGGTCTCGAGAGCACTCAGGCAGTGGTAGTGTAAATAAAATAAAAGAAGGATTTATTACTATTACACCGATAAAGTTAGATTTTACAGATTATGATACATTGAACGCTATGAAAAATTCTTGTGCAGACGAATTTTCCTCTATAGCTGACTGAAAAAATATTTGCATTACTCCTAATTAGATATTTTCTACTATGTTATTGCAAGCGATTATTTTTTCTTCACCTGTATCCATGTTTTTAATCTTTAAAGTTTTGCTACTCAATTCTTCATCACCAAAAATTAAAGCAGCTTTAGCATTTGCTTGATTTGCTTTTTTCATTCGGGTTTTAAGCGCTCCGCTATATTCATAGATTATATATAAACCATTTCTGCGCAATTCATTTGCAAGTGTTAAAGCATGTTTTTCAACCTCTCTACCGATTGGAATTAGGTAAATAGGTCGCTCTTCTTTCGGAGAATAATTGATTAACTCCATTATGCGTTCAATACCTCCTGCAAATCCTATCGCTGGAGTGTGTTTTCCACCCACTGAAGATACTAGATTATCGTATCTTCCACCGGCAAAAACTGCCCCTTGTGCACCTAAATCCTCTGTAACAAATTCAAACACTGTGTGGCAATAATAATCCAAACCTCGAACTAGTTTATTGTTTACGGTATAAGGTATATCAAGAATTGTTAATCCATTTAGTATTTGTTCAAAGAAATCTGAGGACTCTTTCGTATAATAATTGCTGATTTTAGGCGCATCAGAAATTATTGATTTATCTTTCTCATCCTTGGAATCCAGTATTCTGAGTGGATTTTTGATCAACCTATTTTTGCTATCTTCTGATAGATCATTTTGATACTTTGTAAAGTATAAGATCAAAGCTTCTCTATACTTAGTGATTGTTTCACCATCACCTAAAGAGATGATCTCCAGCTTTACATTTTTATTGATGCCAAATTCAGTTAGTAAGTGCTGAGCGAGTGATATCAATTCAATATCAGCTTTTGGATCTTCTATGCCAAAATCCTCAAAATTTATCTGATGAAATTGCCTTTGTCTTCCCTTTTGCGGTCTTTCATAGCGAAATGCAGGTCCTGTTGAGAATAATTTTATCGGTGTTTGCAGTTTTTTTTCAATGAGTAGCCTGACAATCGCTGCAGTGAACTCAGGACGTAAAGTTATGCTCTTTCCCCCTTTATCATTGAAGCTATACATCTCTTTAGTGATGATGTCTGAGCTATCACCTAAGGTTTTTGTAAAAACCTCCGTGTACTCAAATATTGGAGTTTGGGCGGGCAAAAAGCCGTATAAACTTGAGATTCTGTTTGCTGTTTGCTCTATGTATTTAAACTTGTACCATTCATCAAACAGGAGATCTTTTGTTCCTCTAACCGTTTGATTAGTCATAGTGTGGTCTCTATACCTGCAACCTCTGGTATGTGGTAGCTCAGCATATTCTGCACTCCTTGCTTTAAAGTAATTGCAGCACTTGGGCATCCAGAGCAAGCTCCTTGCAGCTCAACATAAACTATCCCGTCTTTATAGCCACGGAATTTGATATCACCACCGTCTTGAGCAACTGCAGGTTTGATATAACTTTCCATCAATTCTTTTATTCTATTTACAATTTCTATATCATTTTTATCAAAAAATTCTTCATCTGGATCATTCACTTCTTCTTTATCTAGCGCTTTTCCACCTGAAGTAAAGTGATCCATGATTGTAGTTAAAATTTCTACTTTTAATGTATCCCAATTAATTCCACCCAATTTTGTTACTGAAATAAAATCATGACCAAAAAACACTCTTACCACATGTTCTATTTGAAAAAGATTTGCTGCTAACTTGGAGTTTTTTATTTCATCTGCATTTGAAAAATCAGCCGTTTCCCCTTCGTTTAGAATTGCAAATCCAGGGAGAAATTTCAGTGTATTTGGATTTGGTGTTTCTTCAATCTGGATGAACATGTTATTTACCATGACGATTATAATTGTTACTATTTAATCATAAAATGATAAAAAAATATACATGTCATTCATCTTTTTTCTTTTTTTAGTATTCATAGTAATTATATTTATTTTGCCTAGCGTTGTTGTATTTTTTCTTTTCCTGACAAAAAAAAATAACATAAGTTTCATGATGAACTCTATATTGAGTAAGTTTTTGAACGAATTTAATAGCAGTAGAAGTTATACTGAAAATTACACTGGTGACAACATATCCAAAGATGAAGCATTAAAGATACTGGGGCTGAATCCTGAGGCAAGTCAAAATGAAATCAATAAAGCATATCAAAATTTAATGAAGTTAGTTCACCCAGATAAGGGAGGCTCGGAATATTTTGCACAAAAATTAAACGCAGCACGTGATAAGTTGCTGAAGAATTAGTAGCCTGATTTCAATTTTAACCATTGAAAATTTTTTTGTTTCTTCTGTAAATTCCACTTGTGCATACTAAATTATATGATATAAAGCCGAAAATGTTATTCTTTAGGAGGTGTTTGTGATGAGCAAACAGATTGAAGTCTTTATAGATGAATTATTTGTTGCTATAGAAGAGCATAATCTTCGGAAAGCTAAAGAATGTATTGAAGTTGCAAGGTATACAGCTGTAGAAGGCGAGGTTTTTAATAGTGAAAAATACGATATGAAACCTATAAGTTTTGCTGTTAAAAAAAATAGCTTAAAGATATTGCGGCTTTTGGTTAACAATGGTGCTGACGTTAATACTGCTAGTGATGTAAGTTTGAGAACTGCCTTGCACGTTGCTGCTAAGTATGGCAGAGAAGAAGCAGGACAATTTCTACTTGGTCGTCTTGCTGATGTCGATTTGCGAGATGCAAGAGGTAAGACATCTTTGTACTTAGCGTCTTTCCATTGTCGATTAGGGATGGTAAGACTTCTCACCGATAATAATGCTAATACTGATATAAAAGATGTAGATGGCAACGCGGCATTAGATGTTGTTGGAGATGATCCAGAAGTTATGTGTAATAACCATATAAGACGAAAAATAGTATCTATGTTGAGAGGTGATGTTGGATTTGATTATAAAGCAATATTGCCCACTAGAAATCTTAAGGTAGCGTTAGAAGCTATCGATACCACAGATGTGGCAAATAGTGCAGTCAAACCTTCTTCTTTTATTAATAGTATGCTTAATTGGGTAGGAGCTTCAACTACTGCTGTATTTGGCCAAAGCACTCCTGCTTTACCTTCTGCACAGCAGCCTGTTACTCATTCGGCTGGAAGCTCAATCAGTTCTTCACAAGTTAATGTTAATGGAACGGCTCTGCTGGCTGATATAGTAATAAGAAGGTTTACGGGAGAAAAATATTCGAAGCCAATAGATGATTCGCTTTTGACATTGGAGCAAATTAAAGAAAGAAAGGTTAGTGCTATAGAAAGAAATGTCAAGATGGCAATTAGTGAGTTTGAAAAGCTTTATCAATGCCCTGGAAGTTCACTAAGCAACACAACAATATCTAAAGGCATAAATCACCAAAAGTTCTTTTAAGTTATAGTCAAAATCTATCCCTTAAGTTTAAATTTTTTATTGCTCGTTGTGGATAAGTTGCTACAATAAAATGAGTTAAAGATAGCAATATTCAAAAAGCTTTAAGCTATGCAGGAAGATAACAAAAAAGAAACAATAAAAGAAGAAAAAGGCATATTAGGATGGATAGAATATAGATTGCCTATATTTTCTTTTCTAAAACACACCGCTTCTTACCAAGTGCCAAAAAACTTAAATTATGCTTGGAACTTTGGCTCTTTGGCTGGTATAGCGCTGATTTTACAAATAATAACAGGTATATTTCTTGCTATGCACTACACTCCGCATGTTGATTATGCGTTTAATAGTGTAGAGCGCATAATGCGGGATGTGAATTACGGGTGGTTAATACGCTACACTCACGCTGTTGGAGCATCACTTTTCTTTATGGTAGTTTATATTCATATAATGCGTGGATTATATTACGGATCTTACAAGAGACCACGAGAGATGGTGTGGTTTGTTGGTATATTTATATTTTTTGCAATGATGGCAACTGCCTTTATGGGATATGTTCTTCCCTGGGGACAAATGAGTTTCTGGGGTGCAACAGTTATAACCAACTTATTTTCTGCTATACCTTTAGTTGGCAATAAAATAGTTATATGGTTATGGGGTGGTTTTTCCGTTGATAATCCAACACTTAACCGTTTTTTCGCTCTGCATTATCTTCTGCCTTTTGTTATTATTGCTTTAGCTATGCTTCATGTGATAGCTCTGCATAGGTTTGGCTCTGGTAACCCAAGTGGAGTGGAGGTAAAATCAGATAAGGATACCATTCCTCTCTATCCTTATTATATAGTCAAGGATTGCATAACTTTTGGTCTGTTTTTTGTAGTTTTGTTCGCATTTGTTTTCTATGCTCCTAATTATCTTGGACATCCAGACAATTATATAGAAGCTGATTCTATGGTCACTCCGGTACATATAGTGCCAGAATGGTATTTTTTACCTTTTTATGCAATGCTACGTTCAATTCCAGATAAACTTACTGGTGTGCTTACCATGTTTGCATCTATTTTGGTGTGGTTTTTGTTACCTTGGCTTGATAGATCAAAAGTTAAAAGTGGTGCCTATCGCCCGGTATTCAAGAAATTTTTTTGGGTTTTTGCAATAAATTTTGCCCTTCTTGCCTGGCTTGGGGGACAGGAGGTAAAAGAGCCTTACATCACTATGAGTAGGCTATCTACTCTTTATTACTTTGCATACTTTGTGATAGTTTTACCACTGCTTAGTAAGTATGAAAAGCCAAAAGAACCACCAAAAACCTTAAGTGATTCTGTGTCGGAGATGAGGTGATGTCAACTCAAAGCAGATCTCTTACAAAATTCTCTGTCATCCCAGAACTCTCTTCTTTCACCCCAGAGCCCTCTTCTTTTACCCCAGTGCCCTCTTCTGTTATCTCAGAGCCCTCTTCTGTCATCCCAGTGCTTGACACTGGGCTTGACACTGGGATCCAGAAAAAAAATAAATGGATTCCAGTGTCAGCTACTTGCATGACATCAATTCGAAATTTGCTAAAACAGTGGTTATGCATGGGATCTAATGTATTTGCAATCTTCTGCATGTTATTTCTATCTAGTCTTATATCTGCAGAAGAATTCAAGCCATCACCAAATAAAAAAATGGACTGGAAATTTGATGGAATTACCGGATCTTTCGATAGAGAGTCAATTCAACGAGGCTATAAAGTGTATAAAGAAGTCTGTGCTGCTTGTCATTCAATGAATAGGGTAGCATTTCGTAATTTGCAAGATGTTGGTTTTTCTGAAGAAGATGTAAAACAGATAGCAGCTTCTTATCAAGTTAAAGATGGTCCGAATGATTTGGGTGAAATGTTTGACAGACCTGGAATACCTTCGGATTATTTTATTGCACCTTTTGATACAAAAGAAGCAGCTGCAGCAAGCAATAATGGTGCTGTTCCACCAGACTTATCGTTAATTATTAAAGCAAGGCATGATGGTGCAAATTATGTCTATTCACTGTTAACAGGCTATCAAAACGGCGAACACGATGAAAATGATTTATATTTTAATTCGTATTTTCCAACAGGCAGATTAGCTATGGCGCCACCACTTTCTGAAGGAATGGTGGAGTATGATGGTGCTAGGCAAGCCACAGTTGAAAATATGGCATATGACGTGGTAAATTTTTTACAATGGGCAGGAGAGCCAGAATTAGAGCGCAGGCATAAACTTGGATTAAAAGTAGTGGCGTATTTTATAATTTTAACAGTGTTTTTTGTATTAACTAACAATAGAATTTGGAGCAAGCTCTATAAAAGGAAAAAATAGAATTTCTTACATCTATTTACATTCACTTTCATACCTTATTTACACTAGCGAGTGTATTATGCAATAATAAACATATTATGAAAACATAGCAGGTAGAACTCATGGAATTTCAAATCACTACACATTTTCAACCAGCTGGAGATCAACCACAGGCAATCGATAGCTTAATTGCAGGGCTAAATAGCAATAAAAGAGATCAGGTTTTGCTTGGAGTTACTGGTTCTGGGAAACCTTTTACTATGGCAAATGTTATTGCAAGGACAAACAGGCCTGCATTAATTATGGCACACAATAAAACTTTAGCAGCACAGCTTTATGAGGAAATGAAAGGATTGTTTCCCCATAATGCTGTTGAATACTTCATTTCTTATTATGATTATTATCAACCTGAAGCCTATTTGCCACAAACTGATACTTATATCGAAAAAGATTCTGCAATCAACGAAAGAATTGAGATGCTGCGTTATTCCACCGTCTGCTCCCTTTTGGAACGCAAGGATACGATCGTAGTTGCCAGTGTTTCCTGCATATACGGTCTTGGTTCGCCTGAGAGCTACCGCAGCATGATCATACCGCTTAGTGTTGGAAATAAAATTCGTATTAATGATTTCCTGAGCAACTTAACTGATCTTCAATACAAGCGCTCTGATGCCAGGTTTGAGAGAGGATATTTCAGAGTGCGCGGCGATATTATTGATATATTTCCTTCCCATTATGAAAATAAAGCTTGGCGTTTATCGTTATTTGGCGATGAAATAGAAGAAATTTCTGAAGTTGATGCTATAACGGGCAATGTTACCAAAGGCGTAAATAAAATCACCATTTTTCCAAATAGCTATTACATAACCCCGCGTGAGGCTTTGTTGCAGGCAATTGAACTAGTCAAAAAAGAGCTGCATGAATGCTTGGATTATTACTACTCGCAAAACAAGATTGTTGAAGCAAAGCGCCTCGAGCAACGCACTAATTTTGATATCGAAATGATGAGAACAACAGGAATATGTAAAGGTATTGAAAATTATTCGCGTTATCTCTATGGAATGGAAGCTGGGGATCCACCACCTACTTTGTTTGAATATTTACCTAAAGACGTAATTTTATTTGTTGATGAGAGTCATGTCACCGTTCCTCAGGTTGGTGCGATGTACAGTGGTAATGAGGCGCGTAAAAAGAAATTGATCGACTATGGCTTCAGGCTCCCTTCCGCTTTTGATAATCGTCCATTAAAATTTGAAGAATGGGAGGAAGTTAGGCCGCAGACTATTTACATTTCAGCTACTCCAGGAAAGTATGAGTTGGCAAAGACCAATAATGTATTTATAGAGCAAGTTATCCGTCCAACAGGGCTTACAGACCCAATCTGCATTGTAAAACCAATAGAGAGTCAAATTGATGATGTAATTCATGAGGCACAAGTGACGATCAGGAAGGGATTTTGTGTTTTAATCACTACATTGACGAAAAAGATGGCTGAAAATTTAGCTGAATATATGAGTGAGTTAAATATGAGGGTGAGTTATTTGCATTCTGATATTGGTGCATTGGAAAGAATAGAAATTATATGTAAATTAAGATCTAAAGAAATCGATGTTTTAGTAGGTGTTAACTTGCTTAGGGAAGGTCTTGATATTCCAGAGTGTAGTTTGGTTGCAATTTTGGATGCTGATAAAGAAGGATTTTTGCGATCAGAAACATCGCTCATTCAAACGATCGGTCGTGCTGCACGTAATGCTGAAGGCAGAGTAATTTTATATGCAGATAAAATCACTGGTTCATTAGATCGTGCATTAAAAGAGACAGAAAGAAGAAGAAAAAAACAAGAAGAACATAATATATTGCACAATATTATCCCAAAGACTATAATAAAACCTATATCAAACACCTTACAGGAGAGGGCAATAGCAGAACCGAAAGTAAATACTAATAAGGATGATTTGAGAAAGCAAATGATAGAGCATGCTGAAAATTTAGAGTTTGAAGAAGCAGCAAGAATAAAAAAATTATTGCAAGGTTAAGTAATATATGATGCTATGGGCATAGTATGAAAGTGTAAACAACCTGCTATTCTCCTTCTTATTTTAACTCATCTTTTTGAGATTTTTGACAATTTCTTAGAACTGAAGAAGGAAAGGTGTATTTTTTTATTGACTTATCTGTGTATTACGATAATCACTGAAGAATTAGTGAGTAATGGTTATAGAATATGCATGGTGGGGTACCAAATAAGGAATTTAATGAAAATAATAATCAATGCATTTCAGATTCAGATAAAGAATTATCTTACATTTTAAATGAGTTAGAAAGGAATAGAGCTCCATTAGATGATCCCGATAATATTAAATATATAATTTCTCTTCTAAAAAAAAGAGCTAATCCAAAGATACAGGGCAAAGATGGAAAAACTCTGTCATATTACTTAGATGAAAAATTATCTAACATTTTAAATGAGTTAGAAAGCAATAGAGGTCTATTAGATAATCCTGATCGTACTCAATATATAATGCTTCTTCTAGGAACAGGAGCTAATCCAAATGTACAAAACCAAGCTGGAAAAACTCTGTTACATTACGTTGCTGAACGTAACGATACTGACGGTATAGTATTTCTTTTAAAAGCGGGTGCTGATCCAAATATGCAAGATCAAAGTGGAAAGACTCCATCTGAATATGCTACTGAAGATGAGTGCCGTCAAGCTATCAAGGGTTTAGGTTGTAGTTCTAACGATAAAACAACTTGTACTAAATCAAGTGATTCGGATTCAGACAACGATTCGGACTATTATTCAGATGAAAATGAAGGGAATCTGGCAACACCTGATAGTTCAGTAGATGATTGTTCAAATAACTCTGATAATGGTACTCGGGTAAAGTCTGTTAAATCAAGTAATTGTAACACAGAAGAGGATTTGGGCTATGGTTCAAAAGACGAGGATTCGAGCTGTAGTTCAAGTGATTATCTTTTTCTAGAAGACTCACTGTTAGCAAAGCTAGAAATACCATTAACTACAAGCGAAGAGGGGCTAATTGATAAGTTTTGTGAGAAGATAAGAGGTATAACAGCACAAAATAAACAAGAATCTGAAGAAAGTATTCTAAAAAGTATTGAGAAAATAGTAAATGAGTACTTGGAGAAAGGAATAAGGTTAAATTCAAATTGTAGTAATGGTAATGAAAAAGGTGATAAAGAAACTGTAACAAATTTAATATTTGAAGAAATAGAAGAAATTCTTAGGTATCGTGTGAAACCACGCGATGAAACCAGAGAGTATAGAGGAGGGGTTAATGATATTACCGACCAAGACGATGAAGATAAAGATAAAGCTTTAGACATCATAGAAAGCATCACTAGTAATTTATTGTTAAAAGGTGGGAAAGCAAGACAAAAATTTTTCTTCGGTAATACTGAGCTAGCACAAAATTATAGATCTGATTATATAAGTAATCTCGGTGAGAAATGTGAAGAAATTGAAAGCAAGCTAATAGGTATAGCACATGAAGGTATTGTAAACAAAAATGAGCAAGCTCAAAAGGGGGAGACAGAGGAGGTAGATATAGATAATATATATTTTTATATTAAATATCCACAAGATAGTATTATTGAACCTGTAAAAATTTTTAACAAAGCTGAAGCTTTAAAAGATGAAGAGTTAAATTTAAAAGTCGGCATACTTCAAATTGGGAAAAGTATAGTAAGAGTTGAAAGCGTAGGTAAAAAAAGAAATTATACAGATATCTTAAAAGGTAGCATTGAAATGTCTTTTACCACTGAGGTAGGAGAGATTAGTATTTATCTAAGTCCTAGTAAGGAAGGTGGTAATAAAATAAAAGTAGAGATTGATGAGGAAAACAAAGCAAAGTTTAACAAATTAAAAGACAAATCAAGTTTAGGAAAAGACTGTCTTTTAGAGGGAGAAAATGTCTCAGAGGTCATAGGCAAGAATTTTGAGAGTGTGTCTACAGAGTCAATCGAGATTACTAAGGATGTTCCATCTACTGATCTTACGCAAGTTCATCCGCAGCGCGAGGCAAGGTCTAGGGGTTAAGTTATTCAGGTAAGATTTTAAGAAATTAGTTATAGCAATATGGCTCAATGATTTCGAGTACGAAATTTTAATGTTCCCAGAAGCCCGTTATGATGATCAAGTGGATAGTACGGTACAATATTTACAATGGATGAGAAAAACTAACACCAGTGCTTTCAGGGTCAGGGACTTTGGCCCCAACCCTAATAAAACACTTGGGTGGCTGAGAGCA
>CACPSE010000039.1:0-13410 GCA_902636535.1 uncultured Wolbachia sp.
AGTGCAAAAAATTAAACATGGGACGCCAAATACATTGAGTTTTTTTGTCATTTAATCTGTACAGAGAAGATAAATAAATAGCTTCAGTTTCATGATAAGGGCGCTGGCGGAGTTTGTAAACAATTTTTGCATTTAATTCTAGTTCCGTTTTTATGCCAGTTTCACGCGCTGGAATGACACCCTTTTGGATGGAAATCAGTGCTAATTGTTCTGCCGCAATTTTGCTCTATCACACTTGCCACATTTAATATTCCAGCTTCGTCGTAATAATTTCCAATCACTTGCAAGGCAAGTGGTAACCCCTCATTGGAGAGTCCCACAGGAACAGAAATCGCAGGCAATCCTGCCAGACTTGCCGGCACGGTAAACACATCATTGATGCACATAATTAGTGGATCTGGCTTTTCATTTAAGCCGAAAGCTTCTGTTGGAGCAGACGGCACAAGTATGTAATCTATTTTTTCAAACGCTTTTATAAAATCATTTCTGATTAATGCCCTGATACACTGTGCTTTTTCATAATATTCATTGTAATGACCTGAGGAAAGCGCATAAGCGCCAATTAAAATTCTTCTTTTCACCTCTTTACCGAAACCTTCTGCTCTTGTTAGTGAATACATTTCTTCAAGGGTATCAGCATCAACCCTGAACCCATAACGCACACCGTCATAACGAGCAAGATTGGATGAAGTTTCAGCAGAACAGATTAAATAATAGACTGGTATTGCATATTTAGTATGTGGCAGAGTAACGTCAACAACTTCAGCACCGTTTTCTTTTAGATAGAAAGCAACTTTCTCCCAATTATGGACTATTTCCTCTGAAATTCCATCCATCCTATATTCTTTTGGTATACCAATACGCTTACCCTTGACATCGCCATTTATAAAGCTAGAAAATTTAGGCACTGGCTTTTCGCTTGATATTGAATCTTTTGTATCATAGCCACAGATTGCTTCCAGCATTAATGCTGAATCAGAGACAGAACGAGTAATGACTCCTGCTTGATCCAGAGAACTCGCAAATGCAATCATACCAAAACGCGAGCATCTTCCATAAGTTGGCTTTATTCCAACCACTCCACAATAAGCTGCTGGTTGGCGTACAGATCCACCGGTGTCACTCCCTAGTGCTCCAGCACATAAAAATCCAGCCACCGATGCTGCAGATCCACCAGATGATCCACCAGGAACAACTTTTTCCCCATCACTTTTTCTAATCCACACATTTTCGACAGGGCCAAAATAGCTGTTTGTGTTCGCAGAACCCATAGCAAATTCATCCATATTAAGCTTACCGAGCATGGCTGCTCCACTTTTTAAAAGCAAATCAGATACTGTAGATTCATAAGTCGGAACAAAATTTTCCAGCATTCTTGAGCATGCTGTTGTTTTGATTCCTTTTGTACAGAATAGATCTTTGATACCAACTGGTATACCCATGAGCGGCGAGATTAAATCATCTTTTTGCCTAGAGAAATATTCATCTGCAGCTTTAGCAGCTTTCATTGCTATCTCTGGGGTTTTTGTTATAAATGCATTTAACTCTTCATGTTCAACTGCATCGATGTATGCTTCTATAAGCTCAACAGCAGAAAAATTCCTCTTTTTAAGCCCATTATGCATTTGTGTAATGCTTAACTTTCTTAATTCATTCATTGATATTTAATTTTTAGTAAGACATTAATTGTAACATAGTACAATAAAAAATCTATACATTTATAGTTGCAGCTAGAAGTGAGATCTGTGTATGAGGCAAAATTGTACACCTTACTATAATCACTTTCAAAACACAACGCTCGTACATTTTGCTAAGTTTATGTGGTCTTCTAAATTTAAATATCAACATCATGCACGTTGAGCGCATTGCTATTAATAAAATCACGGCGTGGTTCAACTATATCACCCATTAATATTGAAAATATGGAATCAGCTTCTTCACAATCTTTTATTTCAACCTTCAATAAAGTTCTAGCCTCAGGATTTAACGTAGTATCCCATAGCTGATCAGCATTCATTTCACCAAGACCTTTAAATCTCTGCAGAGTTAAACCCTTTTTACCATAGTCCATTATTATTTTTGCAAGCGTACTTGGAGAAGTGATTCTTATTTCAGTTTCTTGTGACTTTAAAAATGAATCACCATTAAATAAATTACTTATACCATCAAGCAAACTTAATATGTTTTGCATATCTTTGCCTTCAAGCATACTAAGTGCAAATATATATTTGTCTGCCAATCCTTGAAATAATTTAGAGATGTGAATTTCTTTTTCTTCATCTTTCATTTCTACTTCCCAAGTGTATTCGCTATACATTAACCTCAAATATTTTAATATTTCATTAGCAGATAACAGTGCTTTCTTTTTGCTTAAAATTAGCAATGATTCTAAGAGATTTTGTGGTATTTCTCTATCATAATTTTTGCTAATATTAGAAATGCTAACGCATTTATTCAAAATAAGGCGCAAGTCGTTAAATTCTGTAGCTGCACCACTTAGTGTTAATCTTTTAACTGCTGAGTTTATTATATACTCTTCAAAAGTTTCGTCATCTTTAATATAAGTGTCTTTAGCATTCTTTGTAACTTTATAGAGGGGTGGCTGTGCTATGTATAAGTAACCTTTTTCAATAACTTCACGCATATGTCTAAAAAAGAAAGTTAGAATCAAAGTTCTTATATGTGAACCATCAACATCTGCATCTGTCATGATGATAATTTTATGATATCTAGCTTTTTCAATATCGAAGTGTTCACTCCCTATTCCAACACCAATTGCAGTGATTAAAGAGCCTATTTCTGCAGATGAAAAAATACGATCTAAACTTACACGTTCTACGTTCAGAATTTTTCCTCTTAAGGCAAGCACTGCTTGTGTTTTACGATTACGCCCCTGCTTTGCAGTACCACCTGCTGAATTACCCTCTACTATAAATAATTCCGATAACTCAGGGGCTTTTTCCTGGCAATCAGCAAGCTTTCCTGGCAGAGTTGCAATATCAATATTGTTTTTGCTTTTAACTAACTCCCGTGCTTTTCTTGCGGCTTCTCTTCCTTTTGCTGACCTGATTACTCTTTCTACTATGCTTGCTGCCAATTTTGGATCAGTTTCAAGTATCGTGCTTAATTTATCAGAAACTACGCTCTCCACAACTGCACGTGCTTCAGAACTAACTAGTTTATCTTTTGTTTGTGAAGAAAACTTAGGATCAGGCATCTTGAGAGATAAAACACAAGTTAAGCCTTCTCTAACATCCTCTCCAGTTAAATTTACTTTTGCTTTCTTTAAAAACCCTTCATTAGTTGCATAGTTATTGATACATCTAGTTAGTGCAGATCTAAATCCTGCCAAATGCGTACCACCATCTCGTTGCCGTATATTATTAGTGAAACACAACATATTCTCATAGTAGGAATCATTCCATTCCATCGATATTTCTAAGCTGATGCCAAGATCTTCTGCATCTCCTTTCATACTGGCAATTTTAGTTACATGTGTCTTATTTTTATCTAAGCACCGCACAAAATTCGCTGTACCAAAATTGTCTTTAGATTGATTGCTCTGATTGAAATGAGATTCTGTATATGGTTCATTGCGCAGATCACGTAAAGTAATGTCGATATTTGAATTTAAAAATGCTAATTCTCTTATACGACTTTCAAGCGTTGAGTAACTGAAATTAATGCCATTAAAAGTCTCTGTTGATGGCATGAACGTGACTTTAGTTCCTCTTTTGTTTGTATTTTCGTTGACTACCTTTAAAGGTTCAATAGACTCACCATCTTCAAAGCGCATAAAGTGTTCTTTCTTATTGCGCCAAATAGTTAACTCCAACCAGCTTGATAATGCATTCACAACTGAGATTCCAACACCATGTAATCCCCCAGAAACTTTATAGGTATTACTGTCAAATTTACCACCAGCATGGAGTTGAGTCATTATTACCTCTGCTGCTGATATTCCTTCTTCTTCATGAAGGTCAGTTGGAATGCCACGACCATTATCAGTTACAGATACTGAACCATCTTTATTTATGCTAACTTCAATTTTATCACAATATCCAGCTAAAGATTCATCTATTGCGTTATCAACAACCTCATATACCATGTGGTGCAAGCCAGATCCATCGTCAGTGTCACCAATGTACATACCTGGACGTTTCCTTACAGCATCAAGACCCCTTAAGATTTTTATTGCATCGGCATTATAACTATTTTCCATGGTATTGCTTCATTTATACACGTTAATTGATGTTACATTCAGATATACTAGTTAGCAACATTTTTAAACTGATAACCCATGTTAAAAGCACAACTTTACGAATGTTTATTTTTGAAGACAGCAAATATTGTCATTCCAATGCGTCTTCCCGGTGGAGATTAAATTATAATGCTCATGCAGTTGCGTAATTAACAGAAAAATCTATAATTCAGTTTACGTATTTTCTTATCTCAGCCAAAATCTTATCAGATTGACTTTCGTCTGAATTTAAATCAGCTGCAAAGTGTGTAACATATCTTCCTCCAGGGCCAATAAGATATATTATCGAAGAATGGTTGATTTCTTCCTCTCCGTCTACTTTGCTTGCATATACTTTATATTTTGCAACTACTTCGTCTATTTTTTCTCTTTCACCAGTTAACATTTGTATTCTGTGGTCAAATTGCTGCTGAAATTCTTTAAGTCTTTCCGTGCTATCGCGCTCAGGATCAACTGTGATAAAAAATGTTTGTAGCTTGTTGTTAGTTTTCTCATCTAACTTTGCAAGTGTTTCTGAAATTATCCCAAGGTTCATAGGGCAAATTCTTTTGCATGAGGAAAACCCAAAGAAAATCATCATGTATTTATCTTTAAAATCACTACTGCGCAGGATCTGTCCGTCCTGATTAATTAAAGAAAAATCTCCGCCTATCTTAACTTCTGCGTTGTGAATCGCTACTGGGGCAAATATGCCTTTTTTAGTAAAATAACAATAACCTAAAAAAACAACTGCTAATGCTGCTAGCACATTAGATGAAAATCTTATAAACCTTACCATTAAAATGCTCTCAGTAAAATCAAATTGTATCTTTATTAGTTGACCTATTCAATATATTTATTCCAAAGTGTATTGTTAATTTTGTCTAACAGTTTCTTATGTTCATCAATTTCTTCACTATTTGGTGAATGTTTTCTGGGAGTTAGATTACGCACTTTATGCTGAACGAATGTAGAGTTACTGTCCTGATTGCATTCATTATCAAACAGAAAGGTTTGTAACCCTCCTGTAAGTTCAACATATACCTTTGCAAGCAATTGAGCATCACCTAGTGCTCCGTGCAACTCTCTATTCTCTAGCGATATATCAAAACGCTTACATAATGCATTCAAAGAAGCAGGTGATCCTACGAATTTTTTCCTCGCAAGAGGTAATGTATCTAGCACTCTATCTGAGGAAATTAACCCAGCATTCAATTTGCTTAACTCCATATTAAGGAACTTAACATCGAATTCAGCGTTGTGAATTACCAAAATATCATTAGATATGAAATCAAGAAATTCAAGTGCAACATCTGAAAAGAATGGTTTATCTTCTAAAAATTCTTCACTAATACCGTGAATCTTAAACGAGTGATAAGGTATATCTCTTTCTGGGTTAAGGTACCGATGGAATACTTTACCTGTTGGAATACGATTAATTAATTCCACACACCCTATTTCAATAATTCGATGACCAGATCCAGTGTCAAGACCTGTTGTTTCAGTATCAAGTACTATTTCGCGTAGCTTGCTTTCCATGGTTAACTCTAAATAAAACTAATCTTACTTGCCATTTGTCTTATCATTATTTGTCTTCTTATAGTTAATAGAAACAAGCAACCAGCTTGAGTCTGATGAATTAACATTTTTTTTGAATTGCCATACATCCTCAACTTTATTAATAGTGGATGTACTACCTGATATGATATCTCCTTTATTATTCTTAACGAAGTTAATTTGCTCTGAAAGGAAATATACTGCAATAAACACTACATTTTTTATTAGCTTTATTTCTAAAATCTTTTGTGAAACGATAGAAACAATTATAGACTCGTGCATCTCTTTACGATGTTTAATCTTTTTTGCGAAGTTGTTATATAAATCTTTATCCAAGAGAGATTCTAACTGGGACAGATTTCCTTGATTGAAATATTTTATTATTAATTCAAAAGCTATGCTTGAACCTTCTATAAAGTGGGAAATAGAAAAATCTTTGTTTTTTTTTAATATTTGTTCATAAGTAACTTTTATTGAATTTTTATCACTGCTATCAATGTAACCCTCAATGTTTTCTACTACATCTTCTCTACTTCGGCTTACATCCAATACACTAGTTAGGTTTTTTAGGTTGAGGTTGGCTGACCTTCCTAAAGAATTATACAAACGTGAAAAAATGAACGCCGCTAATAAAGCATATATTACAAGCTCTATCATAGTAACTTAACTCCTTGGCATATAAAGTATCCGAACATTATTAATTATTAATGAAAATATGTTTTTCATATCAACTTATAATCAGGTTTGCTATTCGTTTGTAAATGAATATATTATATAAGAAAGTATTAAATATCTCAACTTAATTAAAGGAGACGTAAGAAATGCCACAACAAAAAATGAGAATTCACGGTCAATATGTTAAAGATCTATCGTTTGAGAATCCGAATTCGCCATTCCTTTCTTCTAGTAGGGCTCCCGATATTAATGTAATGGTTAATATCAATTCAGCGAAATTAGAAGGAATGGAAAACAAAGAAGGAGCGAATGAAGAAAAATCTTTCCACGAAATTACTTTACATATAGAAGTCAGAGCAACAGTAAAAGATGAAGGCATAAAAGATGGTGTAGCTTTCATTTGTGAGACGAAATATTGTGGTATTTTTTCAATAGAAAATTTAAAAGAGTTGAGTGAGGAAGAGGTAAGACAAGCTTTGTTTATTGGTGGACCTACTTTTCTTTTCCCTTTTGCAAGAGAAATAATTGCAAGAGTTACAAGTAGTGGTGGATTTCCCCCACTGATGCTAGATCCTATAGATTTTGAAACTATGTATGAGCAGCAAGGTCAACAACAAAAAAGTAACGGTAGTAATTCCAATATTAACTAATACAGTGTAATATACCTGTACTTAGTTAATATTGGAAGCCAAAATGAATAATTCCTTAAACGCAAAAACAACTTTAAACATTGACGGAAAGTCATACAAATACTTTAGCCTTAGCACTGCTGGTAAATTTTTAGGGACAGATGTAACTAAATTGCCCTGCTCACTTAAGGTTCTGCTTGAAAATTTATTGCGTAATGAAGATGGAGTGAACATAAAGCTGGATGACATAAGAATACTAGCAGGCTGCGTCAATAAACACACTAATCATGAAATTAGCTACAAACCAGCAAGGGTGTTGATGCAAGATTTTACAGGGGTTCCTGCTGTTGTTGATCTAGCTTCAATGCGGAGTTATGTCAAGAAAAATGGAGGGGATCCAAGCAGCATAAATCCGTCTGTACCGGTTGATCTTGTGATTGACCATTCTGTTCAAGTAGATAGTTATGGAAGTGTTTCCGCATTCAGTAAAAATGTTGAGCTAGAAGTAAAAAGAAATTTGGAGAGATATCAATTCTTAAAGTGGGGGGAATCGTCCTTCACAAATTTTAGAGTAGTGCCACCAGGTACAGGAATTTGCCACCAAGTAAACCTTGAGTATTTAGCGCAAGTTGTGTGTAATAATAATGGAGTTATATATCCTGACACTTTAGTTGGCACTGACAGTCATACTACAATGATTAACGGGTTATCAGTCCTTGGTTGGGGTGTTGGAGGCATAGAAGCTGAATCTGTGATGCTTGGTCAACCAATTAGTATGGTAATTCCAGAAGTAGTTGGATTTAAATTAACTGGCAGATTGTCGGAAGGAGTAACTGCAACCGATTTAGTGCTGACGGTTACCAATATCCTAAGAACAAAAGGCGTTGTTGGTAAGTTTGTAGAATTTTATGGTGATGGTTTAGATTATTTATCTTTGGCAGATAGAGCCACTATAGCAAACATGGCCCCGGAGGATGGCGCAACTTGTGGATTTTTTCCAATTGATCAGAAAACACTAGATTATTTAAACTTAACCGGAAGGCCAGAAAAGCTAGTTGAGGCTTATGCGAAAGAGCAAGGATTGTGGCGCAGCAATGACGAATTAGCATTTTTTGACACACTAGAGCTTGATTTATCAAGCGTGAAGCCAGTAATGGCTGGTCCCAAAAGACCACAAGATAAGGTTTTTCTTTCACAAGTGGCAGAGTCTTTTTCTAAATCATTTTCAGTTAATGAGTCAAAGGAAAGCGATAAACTCCAAGATGGAAGTGTAGTTATTGCAGCAATAACAAGCTGCACTAATACTTCAAATCCAAGTGTGATGATTGCTGCAGGTCTTGTAGCTCGTAATGCAATTAAACTTGGATTAAAATCAAAGCCTTGGGTTAAAACTTCTCTTGCTCCAGGCTCACAAGTTGTAACAGAATATTTAGAAAAGTCTGGATTGCACGAAGATCTAAATGCTCTAGGCTTTAATTTAGTTGGATATGGCTGCACAACTTGCATTGGAAATTCTGGTCCACTCAATAAAGATATAGAAGATGATATTAAAAATAAAAACCTAACTGTTGCTGCAGTTTTATCTGGTAATCGTAACTTTGAAGGAAGAATTCATCCGTTAGCCAAAGCTAATTACTTAGCATCTCCGCCACTTGTTGTTGCATATGCACTTGCTGGTACTGTGCAAATTGATCTGACAAAAGATTCAATATGCAAAGATAAGAATGGAAATGATGTCTATCTCAAAGATATATGGCCAACAAACAATGAAATCGAAGATTGCGTTAAAAGTGTGGTAACACGTGAGATGTTTATACAAAAGTATAAGGATGTTTTTTCTGGTGATGAACATTGGCGGAAGATAAAGTGTGAAAAAAGTGAAATCTATAATTGGGATGCAAACAGCACTTACATACAAAATCCACCTTATTTTGATAACTTATCACCTAAAAATAATAAAATCGATATAAAAGGTGCACAAATATTGGCAATGTTTGGCGATAGCATAACTACTGATCATATTTCCCCTGCGGGAAATATTGCCTCGAGTAGTCCTGCAGGTATATATTTAAAAAATCTTGGAATTGAACCACAGGATTTCAATTCATATGGGTCTCGCCGTGGTAACCACAATGTAATGATGCGTGGGACTTTTGCTAACATTAGAATAAAAAATGAAATGGTAAGCATCGAAGGTGGATATACAAAATATATTCCTTCTCAAGAAACTATGTCGATTTTTGATGCAGCAATGCGTTACAAGGAAAATAATGTACCTCTAATCATTGTTGCAGGAAAAGAATATGGCACAGGTTCAAGTAGAGATTGGGCAGCAAAGGGTACTTTATTGTTGGGAATTAAAGTTGTAATTGCAGAAAGCTTTGAGCGTATACATAGGGCCAACTTAGTCGGTATGGGTGTTCTTCCGCTTGTATTTCAAGATGGAGTAACTAGAAAGATATTTGATGGTAGCGAAGTAATAAGCATAAAAGGTGAAATAGTGCCAGGTGGAAATCTAGAATGTATCATCAAAGGAAAGGATAATTCAAAGCAATCAATTCAACTCAAATGCTGTGTACAAACCGCAACTGAGATTAAATACTTAATGCATGGTGGAGTATTGAGCTACATACTTCTCTCGACTTAGTAAAAGTAAGTACTAGACTTCTTTTAGCTCCAGCCCTGGTCCTTTTAAATAATGATTTGTTCTACACAAAGTTATGGTATAATTTTACCTTACATATGGTAACAGAGTGTTTTGCAGATAATTATATATGATTAGTTCTATACAAGGACCTAATGAGTTGAGAAAACGTTTACAAGGGTTTTATCGTACTGATGAGAAAAGTTATGTACGTTATCTTGTGGAAAAAGTAGAACTTTCGGTTGATTCGAAAAACAGAATTTACAATATTGCAAAACAAGTTATTGAAAAAATTAAAGGCAACAAATTAGATGTCATAGATTCTTTCATGCAGCAATACTCGCTTTCCAACGACGAAGGAATAGCACTTATGTGCCTTGCTGAGTCACTACTTAGGATACCAGATGATTATACAATAGATGAGCTAATCAAAGATAAAATTGCCAATCAAGAATGGGGTAAGTATTTAGGACATTCTTCTTCATTGTTTGTTAATGCTTCCACGTGGAGTTTAATGATAGGAAGCAGTATATTGAGAAACAATGAAGGAGATCCGAAATTCTATTACGCAATTTCTAAGTTACTTAAGAACTTAGGAGAACCGATCATTCGCAAAGCAGTAAAACAAGCAATGTTAATGCTTGGCAAGCACTTTATTATTGGGGGAACTATAGAAAAAGCATTGGAAAATGTAAAATCAGATGATCATAGTAAATTTTTATGCTCTTTTGGTATGCTTGGTGAAGCTGCTCACACAGCTGAGGATGCGGAAGAGTATTTTAATTCATATATGCATTCAATAAAAGCTATAGGTGAATCCACTGACATAAATGATTGCTTTAAATCGCATGGAATTTCAATCAAATTGTCTGCGTTGCATCCACGTTATGAATTCAGCCAATTCGATAATATAGCTGAAGAGCTGAGAGCTAAGCTATTAGAGCTTTGTCATGAAGCAAAAAAATACAACATTTCATTATGTATAGATGCAGAAGAATCAGAAAGACTTGAGATGTCATTAGTTTTATTCGAGCAATTGCGTCTTGATGAGTCACTTTCTGAGTGGGAAGGGCTTGGCTTGGCTGTGCAAGCGTATCAAAAACGTGCTTTGTCTGTTCTTGATTTTGTTGAGGATGTTGCTATTCGATCAAAACATAAAATTATGGTGAGACTTGTGAAAGGAGCATATTGGGACTCAGAAATCAAGTGCGCACAAGAGCTAGGGTTAAACGGTTATCCAGTATTTACAAGGAAAAGCTACACAGATGTATGTTACCTTGCCTGCGCGCAGAAACTTTTAAGCAAAGCAAGTTACTTTTACCCATGCTTTGGAACTCATAATGCTTATACTTTTGCTACTATAATAGAGCTTGCTGATAAAAATCATCCTGGATTTGAGTTTCAGCGCTTACACGGGATGGGTAAGGATTTATATGATTATGCAATGTCAGAACTTGCAACAAGTATCAGTTGTCGTATATATGCACCAGTTGGTAAACACAGTGACTTACTACCATACCTTATTAGACGTCTTCTTGAAAATGGAGCTAATAGTTCGTTTATCAATCAAATAAATGATCCTAACGTTAAAATTGAAGAATTAGTTTCAGATCCACTGGAAAAAGCTATAAATTTTAATTATGAACCTCATCCAGGCATTCCATTACCACAAGATATTTTGGGACCAGAAAGAAAAAATTCTTTGGGAACGGATATTAGTGATTCTGTGATAGTCTCACAATTTGCAGATGATATAAAGGATTTTAGTGAAAAAAAGTGGCAAGTTGGACCAATAATTGATGGAAAGGCACTATTTGATAGTGCTGAATTTATCGAAGTAGTGAATCCTGCACATTTGGAAAATGTAATTGGAGAAGTGTCAAGTGCAACAAGCGATCAAGCTTTAAACGCTCTTGAAATAGCACATAGTGCTTTTGCTAAGTGGCAGAATGTTTCAGCAGAAGAGCGCGCTAAATGCCTTGAAAAAGCTGCAGATTTGCTTGAGGAAAGGATGAAAGGGTTAATTTACATTCTGATTGTGGAAGCAGGAAAAATTTTATCCGATGCAATAGCAGAAGTAAGAGAGGCAATCGACTTTCTGCGTTATTATGCAATAATAGCAAAGAATGAACTGAGCGACTGGAAAAAATTGCCAGGTCCAACAGGTGAGGATAACTTCATCTTTTTTGAAGGCAGGGGAGTTTTCTTATGCATATCACCATGGAATTTTCCACTTGCTATTTTTCTTGGGCAGGTTTCAGCTACACTTGCAGCAGGTAATGCAGTGCTGGCAAAACCGGCAGAGCAGACACCTATTATTGCTTATGAAGCTGTCAAAATACTACATGAAGCTGGGATACCAAAAAATGTGTTACACCTTATTCCTGGGGATGGTGGATATTTAGGCAAAATATTAGTTCCAGACAATAGAATTGCCGGAGTAGCTTTTACTGGCTCAACACAAACTGCTCAAATAATTAATAGAATGCTTGCAAATAGGGATGGTCCTATTGTGCCATTTATTGCTGAAACTGGCGGATTAAATGCTATGATTGTTGATAGCTCTGCTCTCTTAGAGCAAGTGACTACGGATGTTTTGCTTTCTGCGTTTCGCAGCGCTGGCCAACGCTGTTCTGCACTTAGAGTGCTGTTTATTCAAGAGGACATAGCAGAGAAGCAGATAAAAATGATATGCGGTGCGGCGCAAGAACTAAAGATTGGTGATCCAATACAACTTAGTACTGATATTGGTCCAATAATTGACAAAGCATCTATCGATATGCTAACTCAACATACGCAAAAAATGTCAGAGGATAAAGATTCAAATCTGTTATTTAAAGTACCCATGGATACAAATTCTCATAATGGTTATTTCTTTCCTCCATATATTTATGAGATACAAAAAATTTCGCAATTAAAGCAAGAAGTATTTGGTCCTATTTTACATATCATACGTTTTAACAAGTCACAATTAAATGAAGTTATAAGTGATATAAATAGTACTGGATATGGACTTACATTTTCTTTGCAGAGTCGTATACAAAGTCAAATTGACACTATAAGTAAAAAAATATCAGTTGGAAATGTCTACATCAACCGTAACCAGATAGGTGCAGCAGTGGGGATACAACCATTTGGTGGTAGAGGACTATCTGGCACTGGGCCAAAAGCTGGTGGTCCTCATTATTTACAGCGTTTTTCTACAGAAAAAGTTGTAAGTGTTAACACTACAGCATTTGGTGGTAACACTACACTTATGTGTTTGGATTAATTTGCAGGCCCTAATTTTTCTTACCCCTAAACTAGACGTTCGTGCAGACAGCGCTAAAATTCAAAAGGACCAGCTTATGCACTGAAATAAAGCAGCTCCAAAGGGAGTCTTATCTTTAAACAAAAGAAAAAAGCTGCTATAGCTAACCCAAAAAAGGTTTTCCTACATCATACCACCGCGGCGCTAACAAGTAGCGGGGTGACGGTTGTCAGGCTAGCCACCTTCCCCTGTCATCCAAGTATCCTCTTTCTTGTCATCCCAATACCCTCTTCTTGTCATCCCAGTACCCTCTTCTTGTCATCCCAGTGCCCAAGCAACAAGGACAACATTGCAAATTTAGAGTTCAAAAGGGTTATTCCTCGAGAACTACTGCGTCAGAAAGCTGGCGTTGAAT
>CACPSE010000040.1:0-11796 GCA_902636535.1 uncultured Wolbachia sp.
CATAATGCTTTGTTATTGCCGCTGTTAACGTTGTCTTCCCATGATCCACATGTCCTATTGTTCCCACATTTACATGCGGCTTTCCAAATGCTTCCACTACTGCTGTCATAATTATTACCCTTAATTATACTCTAACTTTAACTCATCAACCACATATTGTGGCACTTGCTCATAACAAGAAAAATGCATACTATACTGCGCCCTTCCCTGAGACATAGAACGCAAAACGTTGATATAACCAAACATATTTGCAAGAGGTACCGAAGCAGTAATTATTTTACTATTATTACCTAAATCGAGCATATCAGCAACATTTCCTCTTCTACTATTTATATCACCCATAACATCACCCATATATTCTTCAGGAGTAATGATTTCAACTTTCATTATAGGCTCCAGCATTTTTGGACCAGCTTTATTTGCCATCTCTTTAAAAGCACCTTTAGCAGCAAGTTCAAAAGCTAAAGGACTAGAATCAACCTCATGAAAAGCACCATCAAGAAGGGTAGCCTTAAAATCAATCAACGGAAATCCCGAAATTATACCACCTTCTTTTATCAACTCCAAGCCATTTTCTACCCCAGGAATATACTCTTTTGGAATAGCACCACCTACAATTTTACTTTCAAATTGAAACCCAGAACCAGGCTCAAGAGGCTCAAATTTTATTTTAACCTTATCAAACTGACCAGCTCCACCAGATTGTTTTTTATGAGTGTAATCAATTTCAACAGATTTAGTGATAGTTTCACGATATGCAACCTGAGGAGCACCGACGTTAGCCTCAACGTTAAATTCGCGCTTCGTTCTATCAACAATAATCTCAAGATGGAGCTCACCCATGCCTTTCAATATAGTCTGGCCACTTTCCGCATTTACTGACATTCTCAAAGAAGGATCTTCTGCAACCAACCTATTTAGAGCAATACCTAATTTTTCCTGATCTGAAGTGGTTTTAGGTTCCACAGCAATTTCAATAACAGGCTCAGGAAATTCCATACGCTCCAATAATATAGGAAAATCAACAGAACATAAAGTATCTCCGGTGGTTGTTTTCTTTAGCCCAACTAAAGCAACTATATCTCCAGCCCCAGCCTCAGTTATATCTTCTCGGTTATTTGCATGCATAAGTAACATTCTGCCAATCCCTTCAGTTTCGTTTTTTAACGCATTTGAAGCGGTAGATTTAGACTTTAATTTACCAGAATAAATACGGATAAACGTCAAGCTGCCTACAAATTTATCCGTCATCACTTTAAATGCAAGAGCAACAAATTTCTCTTTTTCTGAAGGTTTGACCTCAATTTTCTTTTCTGAATCTTTAGGGTCAGTTCCAACAATTACATCAACATCAATAGGAGAAGGTAAAAAGTCAACCACACCATCTAAAAGTGGTTGTACGCCTTTATTTTTAAAAGCTGATCCACATAATACAGGGACAAATTTTCCTTTAATGGTCCCATTTCTCACACATTTTTTCAGTAAATCCACTGGCAGATCATTAGACTCAAAGTAAGTATTCATCGCTTCATCATCCATCTCAGCTGCAGCATCTAATAAAAGATTTCGATATTCTTGAGCCTTATCAAGCAAATCAGAAGGAATATCTTCATAAGAAAATTTAGCGCCCAACGTTTCTTCTTGCCATATAATGGCTTTCATAGAAATAAGGTCAATTATACCTTTGAAATCTTTCTCACTTCCTATTGGCAACTGAATGACTAAAGGTGCTGCACCAAGCTTCGTCTTTATCATATCGACACATCGATAAAAATTTGCCCCTATTCTATCCATCTTATTAACAAAGCAGATACGAGGAACACTATATTTATCAGCTTGACGCCAAACTGTCTCAGATTGAGGCTCAACTCCAGCAACTCCATCAAATACAGCAACTGCACCATCCAAAACCCTTAAAGATCTCTCAACTTCAATAGTGAAATCAACGTGACCAGGAGTGTCTATTATATTAACCCTATGATCATTCCAAAAACATGTTGTTGCAGCAGATGTAATTGTAATACCACGCTCTTTTTCCTGCTCCATCCAATCCATAGAAGCTGCACCATCATGCACTTCACCAATTCTATTTTGTTTACCAGTATAAAATAAAATACGCTCTGTTGTGGTAGTCTTACCAGCATCTATGTGAGCCATTATCCCTATATTTCTGTATTTAGATATTCCAACTTCCATATCACAATTAATTAGCTAACATTAAAAACGAAGATGAGAAAATGCCTTATTAGCCTCAGCCATTTTATATTTTTCTTCGCACATCTTAAACGCACCACCGCGTTTATTATAAGCATCCAGTATTTCAGATTGCAAACAATCAACAGTGGTTTTTCCACTCTTTTTTCGAGCAGCAGAAGTTGCTTTAGCAATCCACCTTAACGCTAAAGAAACCGCTCTATCTTGTCGAACTTCAACAGGTACTTGATAAGTTGCACCACCAATGCGTCGAGAACGCACTTCTATAGAAGGAGGAACATTTCCTACTGCTGTCTCAAAAATTGATAACCCACCTTCGCCTATTTTCTTTTCAGCTAAAGACAAAGCGTCATAGATAATCTTTTCTGCAGTAGATTTTTTACCACATTTCATGATTGTATTAATGAAACGCATCAGCAAAACACTGCCGTAACGCAAATCAGGACTTATTTCTCTTTTTTTTGCTTTATTCCGACGAGCCATAAACTTTAACCAGATTTCTTTACACCATATTTTGAACGAGCTTTCTTTCGATTTTGCACACCACGCAGATCAAGGGCACCTCTTATTATGTGATAACGCACACCTGGCAAATCTTTAACCCGCCCACCACGTATCAAAACAACAGAGTGTTCTTGTAAATTATGACCTTCACCAGGTATATAAGCCGTCACTTCACCATACCCACTAATTTTTACTCTGGCTACTTTACGGAGTGCTGAGTTAGGCTTTCTAGGAGTTGTAGTATACACCTTAGTGCAAACACCTCTCCTTTGAGGGTTGCTTTCTCCCAAAGCTGGTACCTTTTTCTTATGGGTCAATCCTAATCTACCCTTACGTATTAATTGATTTATCGTAGGCATATGTTATAAACTCAAGCTCATTAAAATAACTAAGTTTTTAGTTATAAAATAATAAACCTCAATAGTCAATATAAAAATAAACATTACTACTCTAATAATTAAGCTCAATAACTATTCATACCATCTGAGTAAGGTCATTCTTTTCATTTTAGAGTTAAGATCAAATGCTTTTATTTCAAGATCTGTATTTTTCTTCATATAATCTAAGCCATTAGCCAATTTTGCATTGAAACTCTCCGTAAGCTTTGTAGCTAATTCCCTTGCTTCTTCATCTCTATTAAAAGCTGATATTAAGCTAATGTCAGGTGCGTTTGCAACAACTACATGCTTAACACCATATTCATTTAGAACCTTAAGTGCGTTACATATTTCACTCACTGCTTGTTCCAATACTTCTTCCGCTTTAGTATCGTCATAAGCAGTAGCAACCATAACATCATTTCCGCTGATCACGATGAAAAATAAATCTTCTTTACCCATGTCTGGATGATGTTTAATTACCGCATCTAGCTGGTTAGCTAAACGAAATTTATTGAAGAAATAAGAAAAAATAGGGTCAAAAATTTCAGATGCCGCTGCATATGAAACTGCATAGTTTTGACCTTGCTGTTCGTGGCATCTACCAAAAAATGAATACCTCCACCCAGGTTTAAATTCGTCTAAATCTAAATATTTTGCTACATATTCAACAGCAGTAGGGCCATCGCTAAAAGATCCTCCTTGATAAAAAGGGTCATCAAACTTTACGCTTTTTGCAAAGGATAAATTATTTAAAATTCCAATGATTGCACCATTATCGGATAAACTATCACCCAGAACATAAAAATTTCTATAATTTGAATTAGAATTGTCATTTTTGTTTGCCACAATATTTACTATATCCAATCATGTTGTTTCATGAGATTCATAAAAAAAGAAAAATAGTGGTGAAATCAGCTTCTTCTTAACTTGACACGTATACTTAAAAGAACCCTCTCAGTTTTCTAGCGCGGCTTGGGTGTTTCAACTTGCGCAGTGCTTTTGCCTCTATTTGCCTAATTCTCTCACGTGTTACATTAAAAATTTTTCCTACTTCTTCTAAGGTATGCTCCTTCCCATCTTTACCAAGGCCAAAACGCATTCTTAAAATTCTTTCTTCCTTTGGTGTTAAAGTTGCAAGAACATTGGTTGTAATGCCGCGCAAGTCAGCAAGTATTGCAGCATCCTCTGGTCTGGAGACTCGCTTGTCTTCTATACAATCACCGAAGGTACTACTATCATCTTTTCCTGTTGGAGCTTCAAGACTTACTGGATCCCTTGCTATTTTCATAACTTTGCGTATTCTTTCCAGTGGCATTGTCAGTTCTACACTCAATTCCTCTAACGTCGGCTCCTTTCCCATCTCATGAGTCATCTTTCTTAATGCTCTGTTGATTTTACTGATAATTTCCTCCATATGAACTGGTATTCTAACTACTTTGGACTGCTCAGGTATTGCCCTAGTGATTGATTGTCTTACCCACCAAGTGCCATAAGTTGAAAATTTATATCCACGTTTGTAATCAAACTTATCCACGGCCTTCATAAGACCAATATTGCCTTCTTGTATCAAATCAAGCAGATCAAGGCCTCTTTTTGAATTCTTCTTAGCAATGGAAACTACTAGCCTTAAGTTAGCCTTAATCATTTCTTGCTTTGCTTCAGAGCCTTCTCGTTCGTGTTTTTGTATTCTCTTGATTAGCTCCTTAAATTCTTGTACGTTATCTTCCTGTATATGCTGCTTAATACCGTTCAAGGTACTAGCTATATGTTCAGAGTTATCGTCTATAAACCTTAAAAATTTGTTTTTTAATTCACCTGTAAAAGAGGACTGATTTTCATTGATCTTTAAAAGACTTATCTTTTTCAATTCGTGCTTTAAAAGCACGTCATCATAAACTTTATAGAAACTTTCTCTATCGATATCGTATTTTCTAGCCTCGGCAATAAGATTAGCCTCTTCAAGCGTAATGGATCTATTTATCTTATAAAGTTCTTGTGTAATTCTGGCAATAGCAGCATCACTTAACTTAATTTGTAATGCTATAGACCATATTTGATTATATAAACTCTCTAGTTCATCAGAGGAATCTTTAGAATTTTTTCTTAATACCAATGCTTCATTTGCTAAAGTAATTATCTCATCCAATGCAACTATGACCTTTGGTAATAAGTCACTTTCCATTTCAAGAATAGAAACATTTAAACTCGCTGAATTTATATCTTCATTATCACTCTCTTTCTCATCATCACTTTTTTTACTATCTTTCTCATCATCACTACAGTACTCAGCATCTTCAGAAACATCCTCAGAATCCTCAACATCTTCAGCACTTTCTTCACTCTCTTCACTTTCTTCTTTGGGTACCACATTAAAATCAGAGTTATAAATTGCATCCAGATCTATAATTTCTCTCAGTAAGAGAGCTCCATTACTTAAATCATCACGCCATACTTTTATCACCTTTAATGTTACTGATGTTTCAATTATTGCACGTACCATGTTATGCTTTTCAGATTCAATTTTTTTTGCTATCTCGATTTCATCTGCCCTTGATAAAAGCTTTACGGAGCTCATGTCTTGTAAATAAATCCTCACTGGATCATCATTTTGTACTAAAGTTGCAGTAACATTTGGCGATGTGTCATCATCAAGTTTACTATCATCACTGTTGGAAGGAATATCTTCTTCATCCTCGCTACTTTCAAGCACATTAATTCCGGAATCCTGCAATAAAGATATAGCATCATCTATAAAGTCAGACGAAAAATTTTCATCTGATAATTTATCATTTATATCATCAAAGGTGATAAAACCACCCTTTTTTATACTCTTAGTTACCAGATCTTTGATAATTTTTTTCTTATCTTCTGCATCATTAATAGTTGACATCATTACCTTTATAGTTTATAACTTTATTTCTTATTAACAAACAAACTTACAACGAGCAAGTCTATAATTTTACTTTTAACTTGTGGCCATTTGTTACTTCATATAGTTTAAGATACTGTTAATTTATGTACACTTGTCTTAATCAATTGTTCCATACTTTTCTTCCATTTTTACTGCTATGGATAATCCAACTGAAAATGTTGCAATTCCAACCACTATAGCAGTAAGCATTAAAACATGGGGGATAGGATTGCTATATGAATAAAAATTTGAAACCAATATAGGAGGCAAGGAACTTTTTATATATCCTAGAGATATGTAAAATAACAAAACAGATGCTTGGAAGACGCTTACCCCTATCATTTTCTTGATTAAATTTTTATCGTTTATAATAATATATAAACCTAGCACCATTAATACAATAATAATCGTATAATTATATAAAGTCATTGTTTTTTCCTACGAGCAAAATTTATATATATAATTAACATAGAGGAGCAGACAGTAAATGCTACACCTAATTCCACCAAAAAATACCTAATTTTTGACCGGTTCTATTATTGGTTAACAAGATATCATAAGATAAAAAATTTTGGCCAAGTAAAGTTGTTGCAACGCCCGTTCCTCCATAAATTAAAATACCTAACACGTTAGTCAATCTAATCACAGAATAAGGTATTGCTTTTAGAGTTGTAGATACACCAAATAGCATTGAATATAATATTATCCCGGAGGCAATAATTATTCCTGCTTGAAAACCTCCACCCGGAGTGTAATCACCGTGAAATTGTATGTATAAACCAAATAAAATGATAAAAGGTATCATCAAAAATGTTACTGCATTTAATATCGGATCTTTAATCATTTTCTTTTTCTTCTTTTAATATCAACGTTATACAAAGCGCAGCAGTAAAAACTACTATAGTTTCTCCAAACGTGTCATAACCACGAAAGCTTGCCAAAATAGCTGTCACTATATTAGGAATACCGGTAGCTTTTTCGGTATTTTCCACATAATAAGGAGCAACATGCAAGTGGATCGGAGCATTGTGGCTGCCAAAATCTGGCAATTGAATCATAAAATATGACAAACATACAGCCAGAAATAACATAAAAAAAAGCGTTATAGGGTTATGAGATAGATTTACTTTATGATTCTTTATCAAGGAGAGTGCTGCAAACGTAAAAACTGTACTGAGCCCCGCACCAACAGAAGCTTCAGCAATTGCAACATCAGGTGCATTCATAATTAAGTATATAAGCGCAATCAGTGAACTAAATACACACATTAGAACAGCACTTACGACTAAATGTCGCGAGAAAACTATAAAAACCGTAACTGTTAGTAACAACAAAAGTAACACTACATTTAATATTTCTAACACCTTAGCCTTCTTTAACAGTTTTTTTCTTAACTTTATAATGAGTGCGCGCTAAAATATAGCTATTAGTTGAGTTAGCTACCCATATTATAAAAATTAATAATACTATTTTAACAGTATTGATTGAAAATCCATTCTGCAAAGCAAAACCAATTAACAATAACGTTGCACCGCTAGAATCTGTAATGCCTGCTGCATGTAACCTAGTATAGAAATCAGGAAATCTGATCACCCCTATATTTGAAATAATTATCAAACAAATACCTAAAAATATGAAAATGGATCCTATCATAAATTATCAAAACAACATTAATCTCATTAGTGCTATAGTTGATATAAAGCTAACGCTAGCATACAACAATGCTATATCAATTAAAAAAAAATTATTCAGAATGATTGATATTGCTGTTATAAGTACAACTACTTGCGTTGAGAAATTATTGAACGCTAAAACCTTATTGTACACATCATTTGACTTAGACACTATGCAACACAACATTACACTCATACAGAACAACAGTGTATAGACAGCAATGCAAATCATTTAAAGACTATGTAACTTCAGTAGATTTCTAAACGGATACTTCTTCATCGCCATCTTGATCATTTATTTCATCATCTATTTCACCATCCACTTCATAATCTTGGCTTTCTTGACTTGCATCAAGATCTGTGTTATCAGAAAAATTTAATAAATTCGCTAGCTTACTTGTATTACTGCTGTAAACATTATTCATATTTCCTTTCATGTATTCCTTGCATCTACCTACCAAAAGGCTAAACAGCTCATGAGTATCCACCTGTTTTCCTGCTATTTCATGTAAGGAAACTATGGTATTTTTATGACCTTTAAACTTAGCTGCTTGAATTGGATTACTTGCCCCTGTATTTAAATCATGTGTTCTTTGGCTTGCCAACAGAACCAATTTGAAACGGTTACTTCCCCGTTCTATACACTTTTCTACAATAGACTCAGCCATAAGATACTACCTTAATAAGTTTTATACTATATCACAAAAAACAAGTTGTCAACTTTGTATCTATTGCGATTCAACTTCATGCTTTACTTTTTCTGCCTCAGATTTTATTTCTTGGCTTTCTGTCATCGTGATTGTTATCTCATGATCAAGTTTTTTTAGAAATCCTAACAATCGCTCTAAAGAAAAACCATCTATTTTACCATTTTTAATTTGCGATACCTTTGGCTGATCAATACCAAGTTTCTCAGCTGCAAAAGCCTGAGTCCAAGCATTTTTTTCTATAATTTTATTTATTATATAAAGCAACTTTGTTTTTATTCCTGCACTGTCTAAGTTATTTAACGATATTATTTCCATAATTCTTACACTCACATATCAATTAACTTTATTAAACATTATAATATAATATTTAATATACCAAGATATTAATATCATATAACTTGTCAATAATTATATGATATCAAATTTAAAACTTTAAGTTGATTGTATATTAATATTTCAATCAAATTTCTAGTAATTTTAAATTACCATTCTACTATCAGCCTATCTGAAAAAATCATTTACAGAAAGAACAAGCTAAAATTACAAAGCTTGAAATACAAAAATAATTATTTTATAAATTTATCTTACATAAGAAGTTTATATCTCTATATCTTCACATAGATATTTATTTAAATTTTTAAAATTTCTATTTTAACGAGAATTCTATATATTATATTTATAATATAATTTAAATATTTGTTGCTTTTTAGCTGGAATATTATTTAGTTAGTAAGTAAAATTGTGTTGAATATGACAAAAATAAAAAAAGATGTTGCTGTTATTATGGGAAGTGAGTCAGATTACACCACTATGGTCCATACTGTTGATATGTTAAAAGCATTAGAAGTTTCACATGATATATTCATAATATCTGCACATAGAACACCAGAAAGGCTCTTCAATTTTGCTAAATCTGCACAAGAAGAAGGTTTTAAGGTTATTATAGCTGGTGCAGGAGGTGCAGCTCATTTACCTGGTATGGTTGCGTCACTAACTTGTTTACCAGTTATCGGCGTTCCTGTGCATAGTAAACAATTAAATGGGCTGGACAGTCTACTCTCTATAGTTCAAATGCCAAAGGGTGTTCCAGTTGCAACCATGTCTATAGGAGAAAATGGAGCATATAATGCTGCCATTACTGCCGTATCTATATTGTCAATTTCTAACAGTGAAATTGCAGGTAGGTTAAAAAAGTGGAGAGAGAGACAAACCAAAGAAGTAAAAGAAAAACCAGTTTCATAATAAATCTATGGCAATAATTCTTTTAGACACAAAAACCATAAACCGTATAGCAGCGGGGGAGGTGATAGAAAGGCCAGCAAGTGTAGTAAAGGAATTAGTGGAAAATGCAATAGATGCTGGAAGTTTAGAAATAGAGATCAAAATAGAAAGTGGTGGGCGTAACCTTATTATTGTGACAGATGATGGTAACGGAGTAGAAAAAAACGATTTAGAACTTGCGTTTATGCGCCATGCTACTTCAAAATTGAGCGACAATGAGTTGATAGAAATCAAGCATCTTGGCTTTAGAGGAGAAGCTCTGCCTTCAATAGCAGCAGTAAGTAGGATAAAATTATCGTCTAAGGCAAGAGAAGCAAATGAAGCATGGTCTATAAGTTATGAGGGTGGAGAGAAAATAGGGGAGCAAACTCCTTACTCTTTATCACAAGGCACACATATTGAAGTACGAGATTTATTTTTTGCCACTCCAAATAGACTAAAATTTCTAAAAACTGAAAGAGCAGAAACTCAAAGCATTGTTGATATTGTAAACAACCTAGCAATGATTAACTATCATATAGGGTTTACTCTCACTTCAGGTAATAAAAAGCTCTTAAAATACGCTAAGCAGACTTCGTTATTTCATAGATTGTGTGAAGTAGAAGAAGAATTTCAGGGCAGTTCTCTGGAGATTAATGAAGAAGAAGACGGCATTAAACTTACGGGACACATCTGTAAACCGACCGTCAATCGTGGTAAGTCAACTCAGATCTATACGTTTGTTAATGGAAGGCCAATCAAAGATAATCTACTTATTGGCGCAGTTAGGTATGCATATCATGATTTTATTCCAAGCGATAGGTATCCTTTCGCAGCGTTACATTTAGGGATACCTTATGATCAAGTAGATGTAAATGTGCATCCAAATAAGTCAGAAGTAAGGTTTCAGAATAAGAAGCTCATATATGAGATAGTGACAAGAGGATTAATTAAAGCATTGTCAAGAAGGATAGGCACCTTTCTAGCGCATGACCAGAAAATGGATTCAACATTGCCAGATCCTTTTGATAAACCTAATGTTCAAAATGAAAGAAGGCCAAGTCCTTTTGAAAATCAACTAATAAAAGAATTTGCTTCTCCAAATGAAAAAGCAAAAGGCTTATCAGAACAGTCAAAATCGTTTGATTATACCGGCATACAGAAATTTCCATCACAAGCGGAGACTATGGTTCTGGAAAAAAAGGTGTTAGAGCAAGTTGATTTGATAGAGAGCCACCCGCTCGGGTTTGCACGCTGTCAGGTCTATAATACTTATATTATTGCAGAGGTAAGGGACAAATTGATTATAGTCGATCAGCATGCAGCCCACGAGAGACTAGTATATGAATGCTTAAAACAAAAATCAAGTATAAAAAGACAAAAACTACTTCTTCCTGAAACGGTTGAAATCAAAAATCAAGCCGGAATGGAGATGATTGAAACTTATAAAGATAAGTTATTTGAAATGGGTTTTGATATTGAAATCAAATCAGAGAATAAAGTGATAGTAAAAGAAATCCCTGCAATCTTGGGCACAATAGACGTGAAAGAGATGCTGGTAAATATAGTGGGTAGATTAACGGAAATAGAAGATACATTGCCAGTAGAAGACAAAGTGAACAAGATATTAGCTACTATCGCTTGTCATGGATCAATTAGAGCAGGGAGGAAAATGAAGTTGGAGGAGATGAATGAGCTGCTGAGACAAATGGAAAAAACTCCATATTCCGGGCAATGCAACCATGGAAGACCAACTTATATAGAAATGAAATTAAGTGATATTGAAAAACTTTTTGAGCGGAGGTAATGAAGTTGCCATAAATATGTAACCTCATCATCCAAGTGGCTCATAGAAACGGATTAAATGCAAAACTTACTTGACAAGCTTCGCCAGCCCACTTATCATGAAAGTGAAGCTATTTATTTATCTTCTCTGTACAGATTAAATGACAAAAAAACTCACGTATCTGGCGTCTCATGTTTAATTTTTTGCACTATGTGCACTCTATGTCTTTATCAAATTTCTAGGTTTTCAAGCTGAAATACGCTTATAAAGCATTTAAAACATAAAAAAACGCCAACTTAAAAAATGGATAGTGAATAACTAGCTACCCTAGGGTTTCTTTTGCCTTTTTTTCTGTTTA
>CACPSE010000041.1:0-11212 GCA_902636535.1 uncultured Wolbachia sp.
ATTTATATCAAGGATTATGGAGGAAATATGCTATTTTGATCTATGTGAAAATTATTGTTGATTTGTACGCAATTAGAGAACCTTAGCTATAAATGTTTAGGAAATTTACTAAACAGAAAAAAAGGCAAAAGAAACCCTAGGGTAGCTAGTTATTCACTATCCATTTTTTAAGTTGGCGTTTTTTGATGTTTTAAATAGCGCATTTCAGCTTATATTAGGTAAAAACCTAGAAACTTTATAAAGATATAAGGTGCACATAGTGCAAAAAATTAAACATGGGACGCCAAATACGTTGAGTTTTTTTGTCATTTAATCTGTACAGAGAAGATAAATAAATAGCTTCAATTTCATGATAAGGGGGCTGGCGGAGTTTGTCAAGCAAGTTTTTGTAGCTCTCATGACTTAAAAAGCTGGGTTCCAGCGTCACGCGCTGGAATGACAGATTGCAATACCTTACCTAGGTGCACAAAAAAATCTCAACGTTTAACACATTTTTCATAGTACACACCATACAATTGATAAATAAAATAATGAATAGATTTATATAATTTTTAGAGGCTACTAATGGTCAACGATAAGATTACTTTGAACTTTGAGATAGAAAAAGGTGAACCTATAGATCGATACTACTTTTCTGCACGTATAAAGCTTACAGATGGAAGCAAAAATTTTTTGCGTGAGAAGCTTGGCAGTACAATTCAACTTGATAATCTAGATGATCACTTCAATCTTAACCATAAGAATTTTTATATCTACTACAATAAATATAGTGAGTACAATGGTAGAAGCGAGCTATACGTTAGGGATGATAACGGTAGATCTTTCACTTCCAATCTTCCACTTAATCACTATGGATTTTTAATCGAACTATCATCTGATGGGGCGTCAATCGTAGATTATGGTTTTTATCCTTTGGCTGTAATTTATAACCCAAATCACTATAATAAGGCAAAGGAAAAAGTATTTGATGATCATGGCAAATTGTTATCAGTAGCATCAAATATGTTAGATAATTTCCTAAACAATAAAAACAACTTAACCACACAAGATGTATTACAAAATGTATTCTTACATCTGCAAAAAGAAGCTGCTAAAGAAATAGAGAAATTGGAAAGAGAAAGAGAAGAAGAAATACAAAGGGAGGAAGAGTTAAATGAAAAGAACGAGGAGTTAAAAGAACTTGTAGAAAAGGATGAGATTAAAATATTCAAAGTGGTAAAAGGTAACGATTTAGGTAATGGGCATTCAGCAGTAGTTTTACAACTTGATGGGGAAGAAGGTGACAAGATACCTCTCGACTCTAGTAAATACTACATAGCAGAGTATAGACACCACCCAGAATGGGAAGGCGATGAATATTTAAATTTTGTTAGCCCTGATAGTGATATGCTGGTTAATTATGAAAACTTATTTTTTGTGCTCAATCAAAGCTCCTACTCAGACTTTGAAAGTGGGTTTTATTCAGCAGACAGCACTGATCCCCATAATTATGCTAAATATTCAAAGGAACCATATTTGAGTGGTGACCAGCTATCTGAAAAATTATCTAATGAATTGGAGGAAGATAGCAATCAGATAGGTACTGAATTTACAATTGATGATGAGCAAGTAGACGAAGAAGTTGTGGTAGAGAGTGAAGCCAAGTCTGGGGAGAAAGGAACGGTTGGTGAGGATAACGCAAAAAATACTATACAGGAAGAAGAATCTAACTATATAGATCAAATGCAAGCAGATGATAGCAGCAGTTATGTTGAAGATCAACCCGCTTTGCAAAGCAATCGTGATGATTATGCTGATACGAAAAAAGCTCTACAGGAGAAATTGCGTGGAGATGAAATACGCAAGCAAAGTAATGAGAAAGCTAAAAAAGATATAGAAGTAAAAAAAGTAACCGTAGAAAATGACAGTAGCAGTAATAAGACTGAAAAACAAACAAAACCAATAGAAGATGAACAAAAAACTGTTATGGCAAGTGTGATAGAAAATAATGATGATGAAGATTTAAATGCTAAAGACTCTATGGGTTATACCGCTCTACATAAAGCTGTTTTTAGTAAGCATTTTGATGAAGTAAAACTTTTGATAGATAAGGGCGCTAGAGTGGATGTGCAAGATAAACACGAACTCACTCCACTTTTTTATGCTGTTATGAGGAATGATGAGAAAATGATAAAATTTCTAGTGGAAACAGGTAATGCCAATGTTAACCTAGGCAAATATAATAATCCCCTTAGCATAGCTATTTCACATGGATATATGGAATTAGCAGAATATTTGATAAACAAAGGTGCAAATTTAGACCAACAAGATAGTATTGGCAGAACCCTTCTACACAAAGTTGCTGAAGATGGAAATCTAGCTGCAGTAAAGTTTTTAGTAGATAAAGGTGCTAAACTTGATGTTCTAGACAAATGGAAAGAAACTCCCCTTCACGTTGCTGCGAATGTGAAAGTCAATAAAGGTCACACAGAAATAGTAGATTATCTAATACAAAAAGGTGCAGATATAAATCTTACTCATAACTATACTCCGATACACCTGGCTATTACACGTGGAAATTTGGATATGGTGAAATGTTTGATGGATAATAATGCCGACCTTTACGTTAAAAGAACATGTGATGGTACTCCTCTTGCTTATGCTAAACAGCAAGGACAAATGGAAATAGTAAATTACATGGATAGTATAATATCAAACCTTTCACGTAGTAAAAATATATCTCTTGATAAAACTAATATAAATATTAAGTATGATTTAGCTGATAATAAGCTGAATATGATAGAAAAAAGAATTAAAGATGCTGTACAGAACTTTAAAGGTGCTTTTAATACCTCTGACCACGATATAAAGATCAACGCTTATATATTCAATACTCAAAATGATTTTAAGGAGTATTTGAAAAAAGTTGGATTTGATGCTGGCAACGGTGTTAATGGCTACACAAAGATGATTGATCTAAGCAAGGGAAATGCTGCTGATGTTTATATCTACTTAGATAGTAGAGGCAATTTTAGCCAGCACACGTTGGAACATGAGATAGGGCATGCAATGCACTTTGCAAATCTTGGTTTGAGCTATATTTTACCGAAAGCAATGCATGAAGCTATTGCTAACTATGTCGCTGGCTTAGAAAATGGCAGACATATAAATGATCATGGAGATAAGGAGGCTTTAGCTGAAATAAGAAATAAAAATCTTAAACCAGATGAAATACTACGTAATGATTATCAAGGAAAACATTATTATTCAGAAGCAGAGCAAGTAGTAAAGTTTCTTGAACATAAACATCCGGACTTGATTGATAATTTACTAAAGAGCCTTTCTTCTTATGGATATCATGGTAGGCCTCAAGCTGATAAATTAGTTGAGGATTTTCTAACTGAGCTAAAAGGCTATGATCAAGAATTTAAAGAATGGGTTAAGGTTCAATTGAGCAGTAAAGAGCATTCACAACATAAGGACATGGAAGTTAACCAACCAACTATTAATTCAAATAATGATAATCAACATAGTGAACAACAAGGAAAATCGAGGCAAAAGAGAGAGGTAGTTGATGAAGATGAACAAGAAACTGTTATGGCAAGTGTGATAGAAAATATGGATAAAAATTCTGATATTGAAGCAGAAACTTCTAACAGCGTTGCAAATTCACAACATCCCTTAAAAATAAAGACAGGAAGTCCTCTTGAAGTGGGAAAGTATAAGGTGGAGCTGCAAGTGACATATGATGATGTAAAGAATTTTTATGATACCGTACGTGGTAAATATCATGCTGGCGATGGATATAACTACGAACAAGTAATGGTTTTATATAATGAAATTGTTAGGCCCGCTCACAATCATCGTTACGAGCAATTTACTCTTGATGAAGCACATGTTGCTAATGATCACCTATTTATCAAGGGTCAGGATTTTGGAACTCTACATGATTTCAATGAGATGTTCTATAAAAGTGATGAATTGATTTGATCAATATTAGCGCAATAAATTAATTTTAGTGAGACTTTTATTAAAATATTAATTGTCCAATGGTGTAAATTATTGTAATATTAGCTAATATAGTTAATATTTTAAAATAATTAATATGCCAAAATACGTTAATAAATATGTTAATCATATTGATGAATCCAATATATTAAGAGTCTATACCTCTGAAGATAACTCTCAAATTAAAGTATTTTTCAAAACTGCAAATAAAGAAAAAGAAATTGATAGAATTTTTTCAGGGCAAGAAGTAGTGAAATTTTTAAATCAAGCTACCAGTATAAGAGATCATGAAAACAAATCTGCCATTAGTAAAAATGTAGAACAAGGCATCATTAGAGATGTAGAAGGTATACATAGAGAGAATGGTAGATATGTATATAAATCGGATTTATTAGCTGAAGAACAGTACAGAGAGCTATTTGATAGCAGGCAAGCTATAAAATTTAATTTGAATGACTTTATGTCAGATAGCATATCAAAAATTGTACACTTAAGAAGTAGATTTGAAGGAATTTTGGGTTTTGATCCCGAAGAAGGCTTATGTCAGCCATTAATTTATTTTATTACTCTTTTAGGATTAAAGAGTAGGGAAGACTTTGCTAAACTTCTCAAGTCTGGTGATGTTGTGTCTGAACAAGATTTTATAGCTTATGTTGATGGAAGAAAAGAACAAACGACCGGATTATTAGCAACGCAGATCTTGCTACAATTCTTACCTATTCTTCATATTCAGAGCATTGAGAAACGTGAGGGAGATCAATTTTATGACAAGACAATATATGAACAAGAGTGTAATGATTTATCGTCAACAGAAGTATGGGTTCATATTAATCAAGAAAAAGTCAAGTGCGCTTTGGATAATGTAGAGATAGAATGCTGCTTAGAATTTAATTTCTCCTGTTATACTTGTAATGAAGGAGATAGTGATGATGATGACGAGAATATTGCACATTCTATGTTGGCATATAAAGCAGAGAATGGTAAATACATATTTTTTGACCCTAATAGAGGAGCAGTTGGCTTTTGTCCTAATACAGGAGTTGCTAATTTTACATCAGAGGAGGTTTGTAGGGCAGTAGAACTGGCTGTAAATTTTTATTCATATAATATGTATATTGAAAATTCTCCAGATTATTGTGAAATTTACGTTACGCTTAGAAACGCAACATTAATGTTAAGGAAAGCTGAGGAACTTTATGAAACAAGAGAGAGAACAAATTCAAAAATAGTTGATATATCAGTTGATAACAATACTGGTAAATTGTTGCTTACACCTATAAATCTATAGAGATATATAATTGCCATAAAGATTTATGTATATGCCTTTATCTTTAAGATTGTTTATCAAGTATAGACATCAGCTCGTCCCATTCTCTTTTACCAATATTACTTTCTTCTTTAGTAACATTTTCTCCTTTAATTAATTTACGAATTATTTCTAAACCAGTTCTTGAAATACAAGCTGATTCTAGGCAATATTCAACAAAGGCATTGTAGGCCAATGGGACCCATTTTTTTATTATATCCAGCATAACTTCTGCATAAACTCTGATTTCATATTGGGCATGCTTATCAGCTCTAAGCTTCAAAAAATGAAGGAGGTTATGCAGATCTATTTTCCAATAAAATTGCGTGTAGTAATTAAGTGTTAGGTTAGTTCGGGCAATTTCTCTTGCAAGCCCCTGCTCAATAAATTTTTCATAATGAGAATATACTAAATTAGAGTCATTTGTGAGAGAATCTATTATTTCCTTTGAGGTATCTGGATCAAAAGCTTCCCCGCTACCTTGTTTATTATTGTCAGATTGTTTTGCAACTTGTTCTGGTTTAGGTGTATAAAATTTATTATCAAGTATTGAATACCTTGCTGAATATTCATTCACATTTGCAGTTCTATGCCTTATCCATTGCCTTGCAACAAAAATTGGAAGTTTCACGTGAAACTTAATTTCACACATTTCAAATGGAGTTGTATGATGATGTCTCATTAAATACTTTATAAGTGCTTCATCCTGACTTATCTGTTTTGTTCCCTTGCCATAAGAAACACGAGCAGCTTGAACTATAGCGCTATCAGAGCCCATATAATCCATTACTCGAATAAATCCATGATCTAGTACCTTATGCTCCTCGTACAGAATTTCATCTATTTCTTTCACTGTGACTCGTTTAGTTGTTTCATTCATAGTATGTCCTCAAGATGAAATGGAGATATCAGCTCCACATGAATTGAGTTTTTCGTGCATTGCTTCATATCCTCTCCATAAATGATGCGAATTGTTTATTATAGTTTCTCCACTGGCTACCAAAGAAATAAGTATCAAAGCTGCTGTTGACCTTAAATCAGTGGCACATAGATTAGCTCCAGATAAGCTTTTTATTCCACTTATAGTAGCTTTGCTTTTCTCGATGCTGATATTAGCGCCTAACTTTCTCAATTCATCTGCATGTGCAAATCTGTTTTCAAAAATGTTCTCTTCAATTACTGATATCCCATCAGCGATGCACATTGCAGACATCAGTTGTGGTTGCATATCACTGGGGAAATTTGGATAAGGGTTTGTTGCAATGTTAGCAGACCTAATAGAGCAATTTTTTCTGGAAATCATAACCCCCTCATTATATGGTTCAACATTAGCCCCTATAGCTTTCAATTCATTCACAATACATCTTATATCAGATAGACTTACTCCTTCTAACTCCAACTTACCACCGGTTATTATAGCAGCTAGTGCATAGGTGCCTGCTTCTATGCGATCTGGTATTATTTTATGAACACATCCATTTAATGCTTCAACTCCTGTTATTGTGATCCTTGTATCACTAATCTCAATATTAGCACCCATTTTCTTTAGGAACTCTATTAAATCAAGAACTTCCGGCTCTGTTGCAGCATTGTTTATTATTGTCACTCCTTCTGCAAGTGTTGCTGCCATTATTATGTTTTCTGTTGCGCCAACACTTATTTTCTCAAATGTGATTTCTTTTCCTTGTAGCTTTCCTTTCACTGTTGCAATTATATTATAGCCGTCAATTTCAATTTTAGCTCCCATTTCTTCTAATGCTTTAATATGCATATCAACGGGACGCTTTCCAATGTTGCATCCACCAGGAAACGCTGTTCTCGCTTTGCCAAATCTGCTAAGCATTGGACCCAATATTAGAAAAGAAGTTCTTAGCTTACTTGCGGTTTTATATGGCATCACGTGATTGTTGATATTGCTGCAGTCAATTTTCAAAGTATGGTTCGCTTTATAATCTTTATTGTGCATAAAGTTCACTTCTGCTCCAAGACTTTCAAGCAACTTAGACATTAGATGCGCATCAATTAAATCAGGTGCATTATGCAAAATTACCGGGAAGCTACTCAATAGACTTGCTGCCATTATTGGTAAAACAGCATTTTTTGAGCCATTAATCTTGATTTTTCCGATCAGAGGTTTATGGTTACTTCTTACTAGTATTTTGTGCATTTAATTAAGCTAGATCTTACTGAATAAGTATAGTAAATCGACAGTGAAAGGCAAATTACATGATAGTGTTTGGTCTAAAAAAACAGAATTGATTACACTTGTCCAAAGATGAGCGATGCATTAGTGCCACCAAAACCAAACGAATTAGAAAGTGCATATTGAATTTTATGCTCTTGAGCTTTAAGCGGTACAAAATTTAAATCACATCCTTCTGAAGGTTTATGTAAATTTAAGGTTGGCGGAACAATTCCATTATTTAACGCAAGAATACTAAATATTGCTTCAATGCTCCCTGCAGCACCAAGTAAATGTCCTATAGAAGATTTAGTTGAAGAAACGGGTATTTTATAAACGTAGTCACCGAATAACTGTTTCATCGCTATTACTTCAATTTTATCTCCAAGTGGCGTTGAAGTTCCATGTGCATTGATATACCCTACTTGATTGGGATTAATTTGTGCACTCTTTAAAGCAAGCTGCATTGCCTTAAATGCGCCTCTTCCTTCTGGATGTGGTGCTGTAATGTGGTGCGCATCTCCTGTGAGTCCGTACCCAACCAGTTCAGCATGTATTTTTGCCCCCCTTTTTTTTGCATGTTCATATTCCTCCAGCACCAATATACCTGCTCCTTCACCCATGACAAATCCATCGCGTTCTTCATCCCATGGCCTTGAAGCTTCTTCCGGTTTATCGTTGAATTTAGTTGATAACGCTTTCATAGATGCAAAACCTGCAATTCCAACTCTACACAGTGCACTTTCTGCTCCACCTGCAATCATAACATCCGCTTCACCAAGTTTTATAGTTCTTGCTGAGTTTATGATTGCATGCGCACCTGTTGCACATGCGGTTACTGCTGAATCGTTTGGACCTGTAAATTCGCATTTAATAGAAATATGGCCAGATATCAAATTTATTAGACTTGCAGGGACAAAAAATGGACTGACACGTCTGGGCCCTTTTTCCTGCATGGTAATTACATTTTCCTGAATTGATGGTAAACCACCTATACCAGAGCCAATAGTCACACCAATACGCTCCCGATTGATATTTTGGCTTTCCAAAATTAACGAATCATCTACTGCCTGAATAGCTGCTGCAATGCCGTAATGAATAAAACGATCTGTCCTTTTTAGATCTTTTTCAGTAATATAATCTATAGGATTAAAGTAATTCTCAACATTATCGGATTGCACAGGTACCTGCCCTGCAATTTTGCAAGCAAGATCAGAAGAATCAAATCTATCCGTATTGATTGCTTTTATGCCAGACTCACTTTTTATTAGCCTTGACCAAGTGTTGTCAACATCTGCTGCTAGTGGAGTGATTAAACCAACACCAGTGACTACTACTCTTCTGCTCATTTAACACTAACTATTAGCCTTTTTTATTATTAATGTACTCAACTATTTGCTCCATAGTTTCCATTTTTTGTGCATCTTCATCTGGAATTTCTATTCCGAACTCTTCTTCTGCCGCCATGATGATTTCAACTGCATCTAAACTGTCTGTACCATGCTCCGAAAGCTTTGAAGAGCTGTTGAATTTCTCTACATCCTTACTAATGTGCTCTAGTATAATCTTTTTCACTTTTTCTTCTATGTCTTCTCTAATGCTCTTTGCTAGTTCGCTATTCACATTTCTTACCAAAAAAATAACCTATTCTTTGATGTTATAAAAAATTTTTATGTTTGCAATATCTTTTATAACTGGTAATCTACAGCAAAGTTTTTTACTGCCCTAGCTGGCTAGCGTTACGTGCTAGGTGATTAACAATTCAAAAATGCTAGGCGAAATAACGAAAAATTTGCTTATTGTAGAAGTAAACAAACTCTTACCTGAAAATAGTGAGAATAAGCTTATATCAGCTATGCGTTATATACTCCTTGCTCCTGCAAAACATATACGCTCCTTTTTAGTCGTAGCTTCATCGCGAGGGTTTAACGCGGAAGCTAAAAAAGTAATATCAGTTGCTGCAGCAATTGAATTTGTTCATGCTTACTCTCTAATTCACGATGATTTACCGTGCATGGACAACAGTGATACTCGCAGAAGCCAGCTGAGCTGCCATAAAAAATTTGATGAAGCAACAGCAGTGCTTGCCGGAGATGCACTACTTACTCTGGCTTTTGAGGTATTATCTTCGTTAAATGAGAAACGCTGTGAGATCATAAAAGTTCTTTCTCAGGCAATAGGAATTAGGGGAATGGTGGGAGGACAGGCTTTAGATATTGACACAGATTTTAATAAAATAAAAGAAATTCATTTGATGAAAACCGCAAAACTATTTGCAGCTTCATGCAAAATAGGCGCCATAATAGGAGGTGCCACAGACAAGCAGCGGAGAGCATTATATAACTATGGAATAAACCTAGGGCTTATCTTTCAAGCTAGGGATGATATTGAAGACTACGAACAAGATAAAACAAATAACCTAATGTCTGTGCTTGGTAAAAGTGAAGTAGAGGACTATATAGACGGCCTCTTTAAACAAGGCTTGGATAATTTGAGTGCGCTTTCAGGGGATACTAATTATTTATATGATTTATTGAATCAAGTAAAGAAAGATGGTTAGAAAAATTATATTACAAATGCTTATTTCCGTAGTAACGATTCTCACTTTAACTTCTGCTTTTGTGTTTACTATTGTCTATATAAACAAAGGTAAACCGGAAAAAAAGGACAAGCTTTATGAGATAAATGCCACGCATGGTGGTTTGATACAGACGATAGCACATTACCTAGTGAAGCCAATACTTGAATCAGCACTTGACCGCTATATTGAAAAGCATGGGCTGACAGAATATTTAGAAGAAATGACGCAGCAAAAAGAAGAAGATTCAATAAATTTTTATGAAATTACTGAAGGCAGTGGCAGCAAGGCTTTTTGTGGCCTGGAAGTCCTATTGCAAATATATAAAATTTCTAATAATAACTTAGCAACACTCCCTAGCAAAGTTTCTGATGTTACTTTGAAAATAGGTCAAGATAACCTAAAAGAAGTGAGTTTAGGGGTAATAGGTATGAAAGAAGGCGGAGAGCGTGTAGTTACTATTGCCAATGATAACAAAATGAATTTTAATTCTTATTACGTCAAACTGATCGAAGTAAAGGATAAATATCCCGACTCAGTAAATAATCTGATGGTTTTTAATGACTTAATTAACAAGACTGGAAAACAAGTAAGGTGCGGTGATGAGATATCGGTTAAATATAGCGTAAAGGAGCATAATGGGGAATATATAGTCAAAGATCAAACAGTGCAATTTAGGGTTGGCGATAAAAAAATACCACTTGCTATAGAGCTTGGAGTTGTGGGAATGAGAGCTGGTAATAAAAGAACTATTCTTTCTCCGCCTGACCTTTTGACTATTACTGACGATATGTTAATAAAAGACATAGATTATGATGAAGAAAATATCTCAATAATTGACTTAAGCTTAGATGTGAAGCAAGAGGTTACAGCACACCATTCTACTGTTGAAAAACAGCCTAAAGAATATAGCTGAAATTTTAGGTCTACTGGCTGACCTTCTGAACACTTTCTATACTACTTAAAGTAGGCTTCTTGTTTGTAACAGTTCACACTTAATTAAACAGACTAAATTCTGTAATTTCAGGATATTGAAAAATTCACCTTACGTTGTTATTCCAGCGCGTGACGCTAAGCCATAAAAAATTCCTTGACAACTTCCGCCAGCCCCCTTATCATGGAACTGAAGCTATTGTATTTGCTTTCGCCAATCTGCAGA
>CACPSE010000042.1:0-10321 GCA_902636535.1 uncultured Wolbachia sp.
CCAGTGCGTGACACTGGGATCTCATTTCACTTTATGATGGTGTCATCCCAGTACTGATTAGCTATAAAATTTAAGAAAATATTTAAGAAATTTACCAAATAAAAAAAAGGCAAAAGAAGCCCTAGTCATTGTCTATTTTCAGAATTGGCGTTTTTTAAGTCTTAAATACTGCAATTTAGCTGCTTTTAAATGCAACTAACCTAAATTATAAACGTTAAGAAATTTACTGAGCGAAAAAAAAGACAAAGAAACCCCAGGGTAGCTAGTATTCAAGTTCTCCCTTGTCTGTGTCTTAAACAGCGCGTTTCGGCTTGTATAGCTAAATGAGGTGCACATAGTGCAAAAAATTAAGCATGATTTACGCCAAATACATTAAGTTTTTTTGTCATTAATCCACTGCAGAGATTGCGAAGTTAAATGAAATAGCTTCACTGTTATGATAAGGGCGCTGGCGAAGGGTGTCAAGCAAGTTTTTCGTTTCTATATGCGCTACCTTAAGACTTCAACGTCTTAACGCACCTAACTCCATCTGCATATAAATTTGCATGGCTCTTTCCAGTATTAAGCAATGCAAATCCAATGTTGTCTACACTAGAGCGCAGTTCCCCTATTTCCTCATTGTTTTCATTTGTCACTTTAGTGCCAATATCTGGAAGTGCGTTATCCCCCTCAACAAGGTAAAGTTTTCTTCTGAATATTTCTTGTCTGCTCATTCGATTTACGACTTCCTGACCTATATAACACCCCTTATTAAAGCTTATACCGTTTACTTTATCGATTAAAAATTGCAGCGGAAACGATGAATTCTGCACCATATCTTTCGCTCCATCTGGAACGAGATTTTGAATTCTGACTTTTTCATACTGAGTAAAATCCCCAACCGGCTCTTTTATTTCATCTTTATGTATGATCCTCATTCCTAGCAGCTTGTGCCTTGGATCTTGAAAAATAACTTGTGACTTACCACTACGCTCCGCCAACTTAGTATTAAACAAAACTCCAACCTTATATAGTGCGCTAATGTCTTTAATTTTCACTTTCAAATAAGTTTTAAGTAAATCTAGTTTCTCGATTATTTGCTGTAAGTGCACATTTTCGCACTCTAAGAAAATATATCTACCATATTCAATAAGAAAAAAATCATATAGGTATTTTCCCTGAGAGCTAAGCAATAAAGAGTAAATGGCTTTTTGGCTATCCAACTTATTAATATCATTGGTTATAATACCCTGCAGAAAATCTCTGGTGTCATGCCCATATAGCACTATCACACCACGACTTAAGAATGGTATATAACTCATGAAATCTCTATAAATAAATCTAAATTTTATTATATAACATTAGGCTCTTTTAGAAACTGCTTTTGGCGTGCATATTTTATATGGTGTGCATATTTTACAAGCTCCAGCCCTTGAAATCTAACTTACGAGTATATATATAAAGTTATAGGTTAATTTGTTGAGAGGAAAAGCAAATGTCAAGTATAAGTTTAAATGTATTGGATGATAGCGTGCTGATCAAGCCTGTTAGCGAGGAAAAGCAAGGTGGAATTATGCTTCCATCAAGTGCTGAAAAGAAACCTACTAAAGGTGAAATTGTAGCAACTGGTGAAGGTTCACGTAACTCAAATGGCGAACGTGTAGCTTTAACTGTGAAAGCTGGTGATAAAGTGTTCTATCGTCAATGGGCTGGTACAGAAATAGAACATAATGATGAAAAGCTTATCGTGATGAAAGAGTCCGATATACTTGCTGTCATTAAGTAGCAGTCTTTATTTTACTAAACTGAAACAAAGCGCAACATAGCGCATTGTGAATGGTTTTATTATAGTTTTCTAAATTTTTTATTAACAAGAGGTGATAAAAATGACTAATGTAGTAGTATCAGGTGAGCAGTTGCAAGAAGCCTTTCGTGAAGTCGCAGCAATAGTAGACTCAACGGTGGCAATAACTGCGGGACCTAGGGGAAAAACAGTAGGGATTAATAAGCCCTATGGTGCACCGGAAATCACAAAAGACGGTTATAAGGTAATGAAGGGTATCAAGCCTGAAAAACCACTAAATGCTGCAATAGCAAGCATCTTTGCCCAAAGTTGTTCTCAATGTAACGACAAAGTTGGTGATGGTACAACAACGTGCTCAATACTAACTAGCAATATGATAATGGAAGCTTCAAAATCAATTGCTGCTGGAAACGATCGTGTTGGTACTAAAAACGGAATACAGAAGGCGAAAGATGTAATATTAAAGGAAATTACGTCAATGTCTCGTACAATTTCTCTAGAGAAAATAGACGAAGTGGCACAAGTTGCAATAATATCTGCAAATGGTGATAAGGATATAGGTAACAGTATCGCTGATTCCGTGAAAAAAGTTGGAAAAGAGGGTGTAATAACTGTTGAAGAGAGTAAAGGGTCAAAAGAGTTAGAAGTTGAGCTGACTACTGGCATGCAATTTGATCGCGGTTATCTCTCTCCGTATTTTATTACAAATAATGAAAAAATGATCGTGGAGCTTGATAATCCTTATCTATTAATTACAGAGAAAAAATTAAATATTATTCAACCTTTACTTCCTATTCTTGAAGCTATTGTTAAATCTGGTAAACCTTTGGTTATTATTGCAGAGGATATCGAAGGTGAAGCATTAAGCACTTTAGTTATCAATAAATTGCGTGGTGGTTTAAAAGTTGCTGCAGTAAAAGCTCCAGGTTTTGGTGACAGAAGAAAGGAGATGCTCGAAGACATAGCAACTTTAACTGGTGCTAAGTACGTCATAAAAGATGAACTTGGAATCAAGATGGAAGATCTGACACTTGATGATCTTGGTACTGCTAAAAATGTTAAAATTACTAAAGATAATACCACAGTTATCAGCGAAAATAGCGATTCTGACAGTGTGAAAGCTAGAATCGAGCAGATTAAATCTCAAATTGAAACTTCAACTTCTGATTATGATAAAGAAAAGCTAAGAGAGCGTTTAGCGAAATTATCAGGTGGCGTTGCTGTGCTCAAAGTTGGTGGAGCAACTGAAGTGGAAGTTAAAGAACGTAGAGATAGAGTCGAAGATGCGCTGCATGCAACAAGAGCTGCAATTGAAGAAGGTATAGTTCCAGGTGGTGGGGTTGCGCTTCTTTATGCTTCATCTGTTCTCGACAAATTAAAAGGTGCAAGTGACGAGGAACAAATAGGCATAAACATTATCAAGAAAGTTCTCAGTGCTCCAATTAGAAGGTTAGTCAAAAATGCTGGTCTTGAATCTGCTGTTATAATTGACTATTTGATTAAGCAGAATGATAAAGAGCTTATATACAACGTTGAGGCTATGAATTATGCTAATGCGTTTACAGCTGGTGTGATTGATCCAGCAAAAGTGGTGCGTATTGCTTTTGAAACAGCGGTATCTGTTGCGAGTGTGCTGATAACTACTGAATCTATGATAGTTGATGTACCAAGCAAAGAAAATGCTTCATCTCCTATGGGTGCAGGAGAAATGAGTGGCATGGGTGGATTCTAAGTAGAATGAAACCGTGGAGCAATTGCTCCACGGTAGTTCCAAAAAATCTCACATTTTACTATTCGTTAAAGGTAATACGTTTGGTGCAGAAATGCACTACTGTTTGCATCCGTTTCACTCCTTTATATTGTGGTTGTCTAATAACAAAAAGGCAGCATAAAAGAACTATAATCCCTAGTATATTTATACTATAGCTAACACGTCATACCGCGATTCATTCGCGGTATCTCGGCATAGATTCCGCTAACAAGTAGCGGAATGACGAATTTGTCGTTTTTTAGATTGTTGTAAGTCAGTTTAGCTATAGCATAATGCTATATTAATAAATAATCTATATAATGCTATTAAATGTAATAATTAAAATCTAAATCACTTTCTCTATAAAAGGAGAAATTTAACTTAATGAAAATATATATATATTTAATATTGTTTTTATTTTTTTCTTGCGCTCAACTATATGCTGACGAGGAAATTGCAAAATTTGATTTACTTATTGGCGAGATAAATGAAGCAAGTCTCACTCTTAAAGGTGCAATAAAGGTTACAGTAGAACCAGGCTGGCACATATATTATAAAGATCCTGGAGATTTCGGTTTTCCCACTTCTTTTGATTGCAAGGGTAACACATTAAACATAGATATTTACTGGCCTACTCCAAAAAAACATAGAGATAAAATAGGAAGAGAGGTATTTATCAGTAACGTATATGAGGACATGGTGTTATTTCCCTTTAAGATGAATGTGTTTTCAAATCAAGGGTATATTGACCTTAACTTCCATATAAATTATGCGATATGTAAAGATAGGTGCATTCCTAAAAATGCTGAGATAAAAATCAAACAGCCACTAAAGAATTTTATAGATTCTGATGTCAATGAACTTATAAATGAGTGGTATGAAAAATAGAGTTCTCATGGGGTAGGTGTCATTCCAGTGCGTGACACTGGAATCTCATTTACTTTTTTGTTCACTATGTGAGGAACTTGGGCCTACAAGTATATAAACATAATGGTTTCACATAAAAAATTTAATCCCAGTGTCACGCACTGGGATGACAAGAAAGGAGCGCTAGGATGACAGGAACGAAGTCATACGAACTCTAATAGAAAATAGGTTAGGGATTCTCAATTTTTGTTGTATACTCAAGTAAAAGTCTCACTTTTACAGATGGATACAGTAAAGTTTGTTTTATTACTGCCAACAATATTTCTCATGCTAGTTGCTGGTATTTACCTATCGGTTAAACTAAAATGGTTACAGATATTTAGATTACCATACGCCCTTTCACTCATTGGAGCTAAAAAAGGAGAAAATAAATTTTCTTCTATAGCCGCCCTGTTTACAATCTTAGGGGGAAATTTAGGAGTAGGAAACATTTCAGGAACTGCTGTTGCTCTAAAAACCGGGGGACCAGGCTCTATTTTATGGATGGCAATAATTATTGTTATCACTTCTGTGATAAAATACGTTACTTGTTATCTAAGTATAAAAACCAGAAAGGAAAAGAACGGACGGTTTATAGGTGGCCCTGTAGCCTACATGGCTGATGCATTTAACTCTAGAAAAGCTACAATTGTGTTTCTGGTTGTTATGATGATGGTTTCAATAACAGTTGGTAACCTTGTTCAGGTAAATTCTCTATCAATACCACTTAACATGATAGATGTGCCTGTAGTCATTGGTGGCATTATGATGGCCATAATATTTTTTGTTGTTGCAGTTCTCAGCTTAAAAAAAATTAAAATTTTTATATCGGCTATGATACCGATAATGACGGTAAGTTACCTCATACTTTGCGGTATCATATTATTTAAGTTTAGTGAAAATATCCTTCCTTCTCTAAAACTAATAACAAGCAGTTTTTTTACAACTAGTAGCTTTAACTCTGGTTTATCTCTAGGTTTGATTTTAGAAATTTTGACTATTATTCAAGTCGGAACTTTGCGAGGTATTTTTGCAACAGATATAGGGCTTGGCCTCGAAGGAATTGTACATTCTTCAATTGTTCCTAAGAAAAATAATAATAAATTTATTATTGAGCAGAGTCTAATTACAATAATATCGCCTTTTATAGTCGCATTCGTAGGGTTTATTACAACAATGGTACTGCTTGTCACAGATTCTTGGGTCACTGATTTAGAGAGTACTAACATGTGCATATTTGCTTTTAGAAAAGCTATGAATTGGCCCTATATTGACTATTTAATTATGGCCATAATGTTTTGTTTTGCCTTTACTACTATTTTTACTTGGTTTTTTTGCTCAAAACAGACAATACGCTATGTGTCTATGGATAATAAATACACTAAAATCTGGATTGTAATTTTTACCATAATCATTCCGCTTGGTGCGATAGGTAAAGTTCAATTGCTATGGGATATCGCTGATATTTCGATCGCTATTTTGTTGTTTATCAACATACTCGCTATACTCAAGCTAACTGCTCAAGATCCAGAAGTGTTTACTGTGAGTAGCAGATATTTAAAATTAGGCGCCAGCTAAAAGTTGCCATCTGAGTAACAACACAACCTCCTTAATAAAAATTCAACCAATGCCTGTGATAATCGTATTAGCTAGTATTAGCTAGGCAGAGGGCTATTAGTGAGGGGCATATGAACACTAACGATACACAACAAGAACACATTTATAATGAGCGCATTCAAGAGTTTTTTCCTTTATTTGATAAAAAGGACGACCCAATTTATAATGCTAGAGTTGATTTTGACACAGTAAAGTTTCTAACAGAACGCGCCGATTGGGATTGGAACGAAGATAAAGACAAAAATAAAGCATGTGGAGTTATTCTTCAGGAATGCGACAAGACAGCTAGACAAGAGCTTGAAGATAAAGCTGAAGAAGAGTTGAATAAATATATTACTATTGCTAATAACATTAATGATGATGTTAAAGGTAAAAAAGTTTCAATATACGGTAATCACGCAAGTATTACGCTGGGAGATGACAAAAAAGAGTTTAAAATCAGCGAATTTTTAAACAGTGATTTTCGTCAGAAGAATGGAATCTCGGGGTTTTCAACATTGCATAGCGATGGAAAGAGCGGAATGCATGGTTTTGTTGCCGAGGAAGGAGGGAAAAAAATAAGACATTATGTCGTAACTGATGGTTCATATGAAATGACGCTAAATTGGTATGTGAATGGGGAAAAGTGTACTATTAAAGTCAATATTGATAAAGAAGGTGTAAACCTTATTGAACCTAACAGTGTTACGGAGCAATTAAAGAAGCAATTAGAAGTAAACAAAGACGTAAAAATAGGTGGTTTATTCTTGCATGAAATAAAATTCAGGGAAAAAGGAAAAGTGAATGAGGTGCAACATGACGGAAAAGACAATCAAGTCCTTAACAAATCATCTGAAATCGCAATAAAAAGTAACAGTAGAGATATTGAGCAAGAGATCAAAAAACCTGTTCAAAAACACCAAGCTACTCATATGAATCGAGAAATTGGGTCTCAGACCCCTCCGCTGCCGCCACTTAGAACTAGTTCACTTCCACCTAAAGAAAATGTTGTCAATGAGCAAGGGAGGAATGCCTCTGCCAAGCCTGTGAGCCAAGATGGTGGGCAAAGAGATAAACAGAATAATCCAACACCTAATAATCAGCAAAAAGGTGCAACTTCTGATCCTTCGGACAGTTCTACTTTCACCAAGTCTGTAAGCCACAATCAAGATAATAGGCAAAAAGATGAACGGTATGACAATCCTACATTTGGACATGCTGCACCTGGAAGCCAAAAACCAGATGGCTTGCGCGGAAATGAGCAAACACCTAATAATCAGCAACAACCTAAAACCCAGCAACAAGAAGGAAATAGCAAAGGCGATCTGTTACAAGACATCAGAAATTTCAGGAAAAACGACTTGCGGCACATTGATGCTGATAATGACAGTTCAACAGATGTAAAAACAGCAGCAGTTTCTATCGCTAGTGAGCAGCCGTTCCATTCTCCAATAATCAACAGTAAAAGTGACTCGGGCTCTTCATCTCAAATTCATGCTCAACCTCAAGTAGATCCTGAGCAGCCAAAGAGGAGCTTAGAGAACATTGAACAAAGTGATCAAACTCCGCCTGAAAATCTTCTTAGAGAAATCAGAGATAGATCACAGCAAGATAATAGAGGATTAAGGCAAGTCAATCCTATTGATAAACCGTCACAAGATAAAGAAGATGGGTTGCTAAAAGACAGCTCAACAGATGTAAAAACAAACGATTCGGGCTATTCATCTCCAACTCATGCCAATCATGAACAATCTCAAGTAAATCCTGGACAGTTAAAAGCGAGCCTAATGAATGTTGAACAAAGGGATGACACTCTACTTACGGAATTTACCAGTAAGTTGGATAAAGAAACTCAGAAGTTCCCACTAAAACCAGTGGATCAAAAAGGAATTAGTGAACAAACCAAAGAACATTTATTAGCAGCCGGGTTGCTAAAAGACAGCTCAACAGATGTAAAAACAAATGATTCGGGCTATTCATCTCCAACTCATGCCAATCATGAACAATCTCAAGTAAACCCTGGACAGTTAAAAGCGAGCCTAATGAATGTTGAACAAAGGGATGACACTCTACTTACGGAATTTATCAGTAAGTTGGATAAAGAAACTCAGAAGTTCCCACTAAAACCGGTGAATCAGAAAGAAATGAGCGAACAAACCAAAGAACATTTATTAGCAGCCGGATTGTTAAAAGACAGTTCAACAGACATAAAAACAGTGGCAGAACAAGAAAACAATGACACTAACTCAATTGTAGATAAAAATAGTAATCTATATAAATTGCTAGAAAAAGATAAGATACAACTGGAAGTTGGAGTAATAGAAGAAGAAAGAGGAGATACTTTAACAGAACACACTGATGGTTATGATCGCAATAGAATTGCATTAGCTAACAGAAATAAAAGACCACTGGATTGGACTAAACGTATTGCTGAGTCACAACAAGAAAAAGATATTAAGAAAGGTATTTCAATATAAATTGAGGGGAAAAGTTCAAATAAGTAGGAGAGATATAATTGATAGTGTTATAGAAATTACACCTACTGTTTTCAGAAGAGATAGAAATCCTTTTGAATCTAAGAGTCTTTTTAATTCCCTTAAATAACATAAAGAAAATGCTTATACACGTTATAGCACAAAGTATTACTCTGCTATTTTTATTATAGCTGCTGCTATAAGTGCTGCTAAATAGGCTATATCTATTATAACTTTACCACTAAACTTAATAACACTGCAATTATCACACACCATAATAAAAAAGTTAACCCCACACCTTAGGTTGCAAAATCCCAAAAAGCAGCCACAATGAAATAAGCAAACATTTACAAATAAAATTTAGTGCAAACAAGGGTGTTGATATCAGCTATTCTCTGCAGAATCGCAATATGGTATGACCATATGCTCTTTATCGATCTGGTTAACATAATTAGTAGAGAGTTTTGTTGTGCAAAAGATATTTACTACAGCATACTGCAATTATTTGGAATTGCAGGACTGGGTGCTATGGTAAGGCCACTTGGCGCATTCATATTTGGTCACATTGGTGACAGGTATGGAAGGAGAATGGCATTAACGATTGCTATCTTGCTAATATCGATTCCGTCTAGTCTCGTTGCGTTTATTCCAAATTATAGTAAAATAGGTATAACTTCTACTATATTGCTTCTTGCAATCCATGTGACACAAGGGATTGCGCTTGGCGCTGAACAAGGAGGCAGTTCTGTTTATCTCATAGAGCATTTACCTAATAAGAAAAAACTAGGAATGTTTTTTGGAATAATAAGTTTTGGTCGCTCCATTGGCATCTTGCTCTCTGTGATTGCAGTGATCATCTGCAAAAAAACCACTGACTTTAACGCTTGGGGTTGGAGGCTGCCGTTTACTTTTTCATTTGTTTTGGGGTTAATCAGCGCATATAGTGTATACACATTAGGAGAAACTCCAGCATATGAAGAAAATCGAAAACAAAGGAATTTATCTGATTTGCCAATAATAGAGCTTATAAAACGCTACAAGAGAGCCTTGATACTTGCTATTTTAATATCTGTACCTGTTAATGTTGCTGTTGGTTTTACCATATTTCTTCGAACAATTGCAAAAGAAATAGTGTCGGTTGAGACATATGTAACAACATATGTCAATGAAATTGTGCTCATTATAACCGGTATATTAATGCCGATATCTTCGATAGCACTCGGAATGTTAGCTGATAAAGTAGGAAAAGGGCGCACTGCAATCTTATTTACAGTGATCACAATGGTACTGTGTTGTCCTGTGTTATCTACTGCATACTACTATAAAAGTTATCTTATAATTATGCTTAGTGTAATGGCTCTTTCTATAATAGAAAGGGGTATAAATCCTATAGGAATAGTTGCTGCTGAACTTTTTCCTACCAATGTTAGATTTAGTGGAGTGAGTTTATCACGTAACATCTCTTATGCGTTACATGGAGGATTTACTCCTGTGATATGCACTTGGTTTACTATAACATTTCCTCAAGTAAACTTTGCCGCTGGGCTTTATGTAGTCTTTTGCTTATTGATCAGTGTGGTAGCAATATTGCAAATAAAGCCGCAAGATAAAAAATTTGATTGGTCTTAGTTTTCTCTTATGTGATTTGATAGACCGGGAAAGGGTGTCATGCAAGTAGCCCCTTCGGTGTCATCCGAGTAGCCCAGACACTGTGATCCAGAAGACTTAATTTTAACCAAATAATAAAGGCTAGATCCCAGTGTCAGCTACTTGGATGACACCCTACTTAACCGTCATACCTTAACATAGATC
>CACPSE010000043.1:0-9876 GCA_902636535.1 uncultured Wolbachia sp.
ATTCAAATTGGCAGGACAGATGTAGTAAATACTCTAATAGACAAAAAAGCAGAGATTAATGCAAAAGATAATCAGGGAAGGACTCCTTTACATTATGCTGCTAGCGGAAAGGTAGTAAATACTCTAATAGACAAAAAAGCAGAGATTAATGCAAAAGATAGACAGGGAAGGACTCCTTTACATTGGGCTGCTAGCAAAGGTGGTATAGAGGTAGTAAATGCTCTAATAGAAAAAGGGGCAGATGTTAATGCAGTGAATAAGTATGGAGATGCACCTCTGCGTTTTGCTGCTCGAGATGGCCATATAGATATAGTGAAAGCTCTAATACAAGGAGGTGCTAATGTTAACGCAAGAAATAGTGACGGTACTCCATTACATACAGCTTATGGCCATGAAGAGATAGTAAAACTTCTAATAGAAAAAGGGGCAGATGTTAATGCAGTGAATAGTAATGGAGATACACCTCTGCGTTTTGCTGATCGAAATGGCCATATAGATACAGTGAAAGCTCTAATAAATTACGTACCAAAACTAGAAGCTGCTGATCTGTATGTTAGTCAAAAGAACTTAGAAGAAAAGAATAGATTGATAGGTGATTTGCACGATCTACACAGTAGTTATCCACAACATCTTCAAAACTGTAAAAAAGAAGTCAAAAAGATTGAAAAAGAAAGTCAGGAACTACATTCCTTTTTGAAAAAAAGAGATATTAATGAACTAATTAGTGTGTGGGAAAGGAATGCAGACATACAGAATCAGATTGATAATCACGATAACCTAAAAGAGCAATATCCAGAATACGCTCATATTTTAATTAATAAAGCTAATGAAGTGAAAAAAGAAATTTTTCTGCACAATCATAAGCCGCTAATTGATGCTTTATCAGCACATTATAAATGTGATATAAAAACAATGACATTTGCTGGTATAGAAAACTTTTTTAAAGTTGTTCACAGGGATGATTTTAAAGAAAAGCTAGGAAATGGAGGAATAACTCTGAAAAACTTTGTAGATTTAAAAAATGTTGAAAAGAGAGATGATGTTCCTAAGTTAGGAGTAATTGCATTTAAGCATGGGTGTCAATTAAGTGAACCAAGGGTAACAAGAGTAATTGATCAGGCTCTTTCTCTCTAATAGGATCATTGAGCAAACTGTGGGTTCATGGTAGGAAAAAATTGACCTTACCCAAGAGAAGAAGAAAGAAAAATTTTCATAATAAAAGTGTTTTTTTAGAAGGAGCAGTAATGACACAAGGAAATTGGGACTCTGACAAAAATTTTGCGGGGTAGCTTGTTATATAGCTAAAAAGAACCAAATAGCAGGTTCACAATGTCAGTGAAGTTTATGAAGTTAGAATGGGTATAGAAGGAAAGAAAACACAGATCTCTAAAAAATATCAAAGTTAGAAAAATTATTCTTGCATTAGTTTTTATTTGTGCTATGTGCTGTACATAATATCTTTGTAGAATGGGGGGAGTATGTTAACTAGAGATATTTCAAGGCCTGAGCAGGTTTTTAGTGGAGCAGAAATAAGCGAAAAAAAAGAGCTATTAAAAAAGCTAGAAGAGAAATCAAATACTCGACAAGGGCAGTCAGAAATAGGCGGATCGTTTGATGATCAATATGAGTTGATTATAGAGTATCTGTTGCAGATTCCACCATCTAATGATCGGTTAGAAATTTTACGAAAGCAAGGACATTCACAGAGTGACATAGATGAAATGTTTAGTCAGGGGGATTCTTGGTATACTCAATCAACCATATCGTCATTTCGAAGTTATAATAGTCCACCGTCTTTAATGGATAGTAAATATTCACTGAGTAAACAGGTATCTGTTTGGTCCGCTTTAGATCATAATCTCACAGAAAGTCAAAAGAAGTTAAACATAGAGTTACTAAATGTTTTAAAGTATCTAGAATGGCATGATGAAGGTGCTCTTTTTGATTATGATAATGGTCAGGTCGATGAGCTTGAAGAATTTTTAAAAAATAATAGAGGCAATCCAGATCTAAAAGCCGTTCTAAATGTCAAAAGAGGAGAATCTGGGTCAACAGTATTGCATGCGATTGCGGGAGCTCATATAGGTGCATCTTACCGTCAAGAAGACCGACCTATAAATTTACTCTTAGAAGCAGGAGCCAGTCCAAATATACAGGATGATAAAGGAGAAACACCTTTGCATCGCGCTTCTGCTATGGGCTATGATAAAAATATATATTCTCTCTTAAGGGGAAATGCTGACCCCAATATATGTGATGGACAAGGGAAAACTCCACAACAAACTGCAGTTGATAATCATAATTACCATGTTGAAAGGTGTTTTTTTACTGACAATCAAAAAAAGTTGCGAAAAGAATTAAATAATATACTTAATGAACATCGCTACAAAGAAGGCAATTTAGGCTATATTGTTACACTCACTCTATTTCAGTTTCTCGAAGATCTAGAGGAGTTTTTACATGAACATAAGAATAATAAAGACCTAAAAGTAGTTTTAAATACTCGGGACATAGCAGGAAAGTCAGAAGTGCTGGAACATGTATAAAATGCTTTTTCCGGCTTTCAAGCTGCTGATGAAATAAAGAAATTACTTTTGGAAGCGGGAGCAAAAGAGTTCACGTATGAAAGGAAAAAATGCTTACCTAAATCTGGGGTTTTGTGGGGTAATATAATACCAGCTCAGAAGGAAAAGCTAAGTAGATCCTTAGGAATTTTATCTGAAATTCAAGACATAAATCAATTGGAAAAATTCGTGAAGATAGCTATCAAGTCTGGAGTGCGACTTAATTATCGTTTCACCGTTCCTTCACCTTTTGAAGGTTATAGTTTCACAGATTATGTGATAAAAAGAATTAGTGAATTAGAAAAGTATCCTAAAGTTGCTAGTGGTATAATATGTCAATTGGTATCAAAAGGAGCAGTGTTTGGTAGCCCAGAGAGCATTGATGTAATTGATGAACTGGGATTAGAATGCAAAGATCACAAAGCCAATATGATAAAAGCTTTTGAAGGTTACATTAATGATGCCCATAGGTTTATTAAAGTTGCGAAAAGTGCAACCACTAGTAAATTGAATGATATAGCAATAGGTAATACTACTCTTTACTTAGAATATTCGGAGGAGAGCAAAATAGATATTGCAAAGATCACCGATGGAGCGAGAAGTTTATGGTTAACTCATGAAAATGCAGGATATGAAAGAAATATAGTAAAGATTGGTGAAAGTGAGGTGGAAATTATAACGCAAAATGGTAAAAGGCATTACACAGACCTTACAGCCAATAGTAATATAGCATTGATTTTCTGTACCTCTTTTGGAGAATTAGAAGTTAGATTGTATTCTGATAAGCAAAATGAAAACAGGATTAGGGTAGAAGCAAGAGATCAAGGGATGTTGAAAAAATTAAAAGATTGTGGAGAAGAAATAGGAAAAAATTGCTCACTTGGTTATCACTCAGTTTATGATGCTATTGAACGTGGGTACTTCGAAAAGCCTGCTCCATCTTCAAGAATTGTCCAGGAAGAAAAATTACAAAATGGTAAATGGGCAGATCAAGTACGATATACAAGAAAAAATGGAGCACAAATTGGATAGTACTAAGCTTTGTAGACAAAAACGTTGGTATGGTTTTTACTGCTTCAAAAAGGTTTTACTTTATTTTTTTTATTTTAATAATAATATTTTTAGGAGGGTTTATGCACACATCTAAACTTACTGCAGCAGAGAAAGATTTAAATAGCAAGCTATTTTATGCTGTAGAACAAAATAACCTTGATAAGGTTAAAGAGCTTATTAGAAATGGGGCTGATATTCATGCTAGAGAAATTAGTAGTAAAAAAGCTATACTCATTGCTGTTAAGAAAGGGAACAAAAATATCGTAGAGTTTTTCTTAAATGAAGGGATAAGCGTTAACGATACCAATAACAGCGGTTGGACACCTCTACACTATGCTGCCTTTGGTGGTGAGTTGGAAATAGCAAAACTTTTGGTTGCTAATGGGGCTAATGTTCGTGCTGAAAACGCTTATGGTCAAAAGCCTATAGATTTAATTCATTATGGTAAAGATGATGGATATAAAGGCATTATGGAACTTCTTCTAAATAAGGGAGGAGGAAAGGTTAATGATATTGATAAAGAGGGTTGGACACTCCTACACTATGCTGCCTTTAATGGTAATTTGGAAACTGTAAAGTTTTTAATTGACAAAGGAGCTAGCATTCATACTAAAAACAATGGACGTGAAACGCCTTTAGATCTCGCTAGAGAAGGAGGAAGTACGGAAGTTGTAAATATGTTAAGCAGTATAAATACAAAAGTGACAGATGTATCGGTATCTCAACTCTCTATACCAAGAAAAAGGACTGTATGAATTGATATAAGCAAAAAAGGGAGGATGTTTCTATAGGTTATACACGTCAAGTTATTGTTAAAAATAGCAGCAGGACTAACGGAGGTAATTCTTAGTTAATAGTTTAAGAAATCTTCTAAAGAAGTTATCTTGTTGTTTATGATTTTTTGAGCATAGCCTTTTATGCTAGATTCAAAGAAGACTGAATAGGCTGCTCCACACTTTCCACTTTTTCTAGCTTTGTGCTGGGCTTTAGCACATTATACAACGCAAAGCTCAGACACACCAATCCAGCTATTCCCACAACCGCTGCTATTACAGGCATTTTCATGATATACAATGCAACACCGCTTGCCAATAACACTGCACCAACAACACCAGCTACAATTGGTTGAATTGCCTTTTTTGATGATTTTTCGTCTACAGAATTTCCTTTACTATCAAAATATAGTTCAGTTGGAGATGGGATATCAGGCTCTTCTTCTGTTAAAGCATTTTGAGCTTTCTCACTGGTTTCAAATATTAGCTCGCTATCTTTATTAATATCTCCACGCAATTGAGCTGTAGCTTTACTTTCCCATGTTAAATTATCTGTCAACTTCTCTCTTGATTCTGTATCAGTTTTGATTAATTTTCTTTTATGCTTTATTTCTGTTAATGATTTTCCGTTCTCAGCACTTCTAGATTTGCTATGAGAGCACGATTGCGTTTGATCTCTTTTCACAACTTCAGTAAAAGTGGTTGTAGAAATACTGGAACTTTGTGTCTGATCTATATCATCTTTTGTTAAAATATTTTTAGCTTCTTCACTGCTTGCAAGCATAGGTTCATGTATTTCAAGATCTTCACAGTCTTTATTGATATCTTCACAGCTAGTTTCAGCATTACCACTTACAGGTTTAACTTCTATATTAAGACTTTCTTTAAATTCCTTGAGAGTTGCTACAATTTCTTTACAATTTTGTTTATTAGCATAATCAATTAGTGTATAGCTTATCTTCTGGCTATTTGCTTTTTCTTTTATCATTTTCTGGTCGAGGATTTCTTTCAAAATACCGTTTTCTTTAGAAACTTCTAAAACTGCCCTAACAGCTTTGCTATTTTTCTCTGAAATACAGTATGCTAGTACCGTGTAGGTTGTTTTTTGAACACCCAGAATTTCTCCGGTTAATTCGTCATTCAGAAGATCTTTTAAAAATTTTCGTTTTGCTGCTTCTTGTAAAAACGTCTCAAAAGCTTGATTATTCTTAAGAGATATAGCATAACACGGTAGCGTAAATACTCCTTTCCTCCCTTCTTCACTATAAGGTATTTTTGTTGTTAAAATTTTCTGTAATGTATCATCATTAAATTTTTCAGCAATGCTATTCTCATTTTTCGTCCTTCTCCAGAACATAAAGGACTTTTTTTTTCCCTAGATTTTCTATTTCTTGCTTCAGAGTATCAAACTTACCTTTCTCTTTTTCTGTTAATCCACATAATTTATCAGTACGCTCTTTTTTCTTTACTGGCATAGTATTTCCCTTCGTATAATGTTTGTTTTATAAGTTAGTTGCGTTAATAACGTATTAATTGTGTGATTTTTAAGACGCTAATTTGTAAAATTTTTCCATTTGCTCACTCCATAGCATCGGTATTTCCCTTAAATCAACTAACCGCAAATTACTCGGTTGTCTCCCATTTACTATGTCTTCTTTGATCTTTGGTGCTAAATAATTTAATCTTAAAATTTGTTGTATACGTCTTGTACCTATATTAATTTTAATGCTCAGCTCTTTCACACTTCTATATTTTCCTTCCTCTAGTTGACGTTTCCAAAGATGGGCTCTTACCACTGCTTTCAGTAGCGCATTGTTTGTTTTTCCTTCTGGTTCCACTACTGTGCATTTGTTTCCTTTCTTCTTTAAATTCATTGGTATAAATTTTTCCTCTGACTCAGAACACACCTCTATTCCATCTTCTCTTACCCCCACTGTTTTTATTAATTTCTTCACTGCTTCTTTCTGTTTTCCAAAACTTAAATTTTCCCATTTTTCTTTTTTTGCCCCTTTTTCCCAATTCTCATATAAGCATTCCGCTCTCTTCATTACTTCTTTTTCCACTTCTCCGGCTACTACTGTTCGGTTCATCGACTTGCAACCTTTTCCTCTTAAATGGTTATTGCATATATAATATCGATACCTTTTATTTTCTTTTTTTGAGTATGTCAGCGTCATGTTTACTTTGCAGCATCTGCATCTTATCATCCCCTTTAGTAGCGCCTCTTCATATTTTTTGCCTCGATATGGCTGATTCTTTATTAATTCCTGTGCCTTTTGCCATTTTTCTTCTTCTATTATTGCCTCATGCTTTCCTTTATACTGCTTCTCATAATGCCGTATTTTTCCCATATATATCGGATTTGTTATTATTCTCCTCACTGTGGCCTTTTTAAAGATATCTGATTTTGCTTTCGTTCGATATCCTTCTCTGTTTAACTCTCTTGCCAATTCTGCCATTGATCTCAGCTCCATATATCTCTCAAATATATGCTTTATTACTTTTGCTTCTTTTTCATTTATTATTAATTCCTTCTCTTTTACATCATACCCTAGTGGCACATTCCCTCCCATCCATAATCCTTCCTCTTTCGATGTTGCTATTTTATTTTTTACTCTCTCTACTATCATTTCTCTTTCTAGCTGTGCCGCTCCTGATAACACTGTTTGTACAAATTTTCCCATTGGTGTGTTGTTATCAAATATTTGCGTCACTGCTACAAAACTTATCCGGTGCCTTCTAAAAAATGACGTTACTTCTATGCAATCCTTCGTTTCCCTTGATAACCTGTCCAACGTGTATACTACCACGCAGTCTACCTCTCCGGCTTTTACATCTTCAAATAATTCCTTTATCGCTGGTCTATTTAAATTACTTCCTGAATAGCCTCCATCATCATACCTTTTGGCTAATGCTACCCACCCTTCTCGGCTTTTTATATATTTTTTACATGCTACTCGCTGTGCATCAAGACTATTAAACTTCTGCTCTAGCCCGTCTTCATTTGATTTTCTCGTATATATCGCACACCTTACCTCTTTTAGCATTCTCAACTTACCTTTTTATCACGCATCCCAAATAATAAAGGACCGTTGTAGCTCATTCCCATTATTTTTCCGGCTACCGCTGATAATGACGTAAAAAATTCTTCTCTGTAGATTAAACCCTTATCTGTTACCATCACTGCATGCGTTTCTTCCCCTCTTTCTAATATCAACTCCGTTCCTACTGCTGGCAGTTTATCGCTACTTATCCTTTTTCCCTGTTCTAGCCGATCTGCCAGGTATTTTAGTCTTTTTGCTCCTTTTCTTGATATTTCTCCATACGCTTTCTCCTGCAACCTATACGCCAATCTTGGTATCAAATATTTCTTTGAGTTTCTAGGCGCTTCTTCCACAAAGACCTTCCTCCATATTTTTCTCAGCTCTTCCAACGCTTTTTTCTCTAAATTCAATACTTTCTTTTCTATTCCTTCCATCCTAGCTTCTGAATTTAAAAAAAAGTTGCGGCTCATAGCACTTTTTCATCCATAGTTTCTAGCTCTTTCACCTCTTCTTTTGCTACTATCACACCTGCTGCTGTACTTTCCGATACAACTCTTATTCTTTCTATAAATTCCCTCTGTTTATTTGCCATTTTTACGTTCTCTAACACTTCTTTTATCTCTTTATTATTTCTCACATAATCCATTGGGGTCTTGCCAAATTTATCTTTTTGTTCCACATTCCCTCCCGCTTTTACTAGCTCTTCTACTATTTTTATCTCTGCTACCATGCACGCAAGGTGTAACGCGGCAAATTTGCTACTTCGTTCCACTGCGTTTACATCGACTCCTGCCTTTATCAGCTCTTTTGTATTTTCTAGACGTTGCCCCATCACTGCTAGGTGTAGTGGTCTATATTTCCCGGCATCTGCTGCATCTACATCTGCTCCCTTTTTGATTAATAATTTCACTTTTTTCGGATCTGGCATTCCCACCGCGTAATGTAGTATCGTCCTTCCTTTTGTGTCTTTTTTGTTAATATTTTCTATTGAGTTATCTAATACTTCTTTCCACGACTTATTAAATTCTTCTCTTTCTTTCTTACTAAATTTTACCATAAGTTCCTCAGCTATTAATGCAATATAAAGTGGCTCCAATTTGGCTCACTTTAGCGCTTAGCAAACTTTGTTTGTTTACCAGCTACTTTTTCACTTAGGGCTGTTTTGGCATAAAAAGCAAGTTTTTTTTACAAAATATACACATTTTTTCAGCATATTATATTAAGATATAAATCTATATATTTAATCTGTTAAATAATAGCAATTCCTCTCCTGCTGTTGCCAGCTTTTCTCTTCTATTTTTTCCATATATTTAGCCTCTTATTTCCTCACAAAAAGTCTGCAAACATCTACAGCCCTTTCCTCCACATCATTTAGCTTCTTTCCACCATTTACCACCTGCTTTTCCGATACCTTACTTATTTTTTCCATTAACTCCCTCTGTTTGTTCACTATTTTTCCTCCTTTTTTCTTTAATACCTCCCTTGTCTCTTCATCACTTGCGTAATACATTGGGCTAAATCCTGATATACTTACCAGGTTTATTTCTGCCCCTGCTTTTATTAACTCTTCTACTATCTTTTTTCCACCTACCATACACGCTAGATGTAGTGCCGTATTTCCATCTTCTTCGGTTGCGTTTATATCTGCTCTGGCTTCTATTAATTCTTTTACGTTTTCCAGACGCATTCCAAGCGCTGCTGAGTGCAGTGGTGTATAACCTTCGTTATCTCTTGCATCTACATCTGCTCCTTCCCATATCAGCCAGTTTACTTTTTTTCTCGTCGACATTTTTGCTGCTCGGTGCAACATTGTTTCACCGTTTTCATTTTTTCTATTTATATGCTTTTTAGACAATTTGCCTGCAAGCAACTCTTGAAATAATTCATTAAAATCATCCCTTTCTTCTTGACTAATCCCCATGATGTACCTCACTATAAAACTTCCTAACTTCTAGCGTTTGGTAAATCTTTTTTGTTTACCTACACCTACCTAATTTATAGCTGTTTTGGCATGGAAAAGCAACTTCTTTTTTTCAAAAAACACACATTTTTACCGAATATTAATGTAGTGTATGAAGATATAAGTATATGTATTTAACTCATTAAACATACGACCTGTTTTTCTTCCCAACTTCTGTTCAAATGTCGATGTTCGTGCCATGTTAGTACACCTGGGTAAAACACTAAAATGTACCTTTCTAACTCATGTATTGAATCCTTTTGCTCTGAATCTAAATCGCTTTCAAAATGAACATTGTGTTCTGCTAAACCAAATCTTATAACTTTCTGGTTGGTAAAATCTTCTACCTTGTAGTGGTGAGTAACGCTAAACCTTTCTAAAACTGGTTTATATTTTAAATTCCACAGTTGTTCAGATAGTTTGCTACTTCCCAATAAAAATTTATCCCCTTCCTCTTCTATACTAGTAACCGGAAAACATGC
>CACPSE010000044.1:0-9328 GCA_902636535.1 uncultured Wolbachia sp.
CCGTTAGTTTTTATATCACGTATATTGTGAGTAGAAATATAATCAACTTCTTCAGGAAGTAAGTTACAATTTGATATAGCAATAAAGAAGACTTTCTTTAAATCAATGTAGTTGCCAGATTTATCTAATTGTCTTGAGTAGGCTTTAGCGGCATATAATTGAGCGCGTTTTTCGAAGCCCTTGTCTCTAGCGAGCTGCATTTCTGCTATATATCTATTTCCGTGAGAATCCTTGCAGAGAACATCAACAATACTTTGTTTATCAGAGGCAACTTCGGGATCCATAATAGTGCTAAGAAACTCAACTTCTTGTATTGCATTTATCTCAGTAAACCCTAAAATATCGTTCAAAAAGTGGATCAGGATATTCTTATTTTTTTCCGTTCCAAAGATTTTTTTGAAACACAAATCATTGCGAGGATCGAGAAATTTTGAAAGAGCCATGGCAAAAATGCTTGAAAATATTAATAATTATACACTATTATTAACAATTATTCAACCATATTTTTGAAGATAGCTAGTTTCTGTATTTATTTTAAATTGAAGAAAGCTCAAATGAAAGATCGTGCTTTGCTAAAAATCACAGAATGCAGTCTGGTTACAAATAAACTATTTTGATAGTTAATGGGGTCTAGTTTTGATGTATGGACTATCCAAAGAAAAGGGTGGTATCATAACTTCAAAAACTTTTATGCTTTCTTCATTCAGAAATTCATACTTACCCTGCATTATTCCTGACGGTACATTTAAGTATGTTCCACTTGTGTATTTAAATACCTCTCCAGATTTTATCACAGGCTGTTCTCCGATAACACCAACTCCGGCAATTTCATTTACTTTGCCCTTATAATCTATTATTTGCCAATGACGACTTAACAATTGAATAGTTGATTGGCTTTTGTTTTTTATCTTAACGTTATACATCCATACATAGCAATTTTCATAAGGAATGGATTGCTCTTCAATATAAATTGGTAAAACTGTAACTTCAACAAAGTTGGTAGTTAGTGTGTATTCTAGAATCATTATAGAATATTCATGATAAAAAGATAACATTCTAATTATATACTTTTTTCATAGATTTTTCAAGTATACTTTAATTAGGAAATATCAATTTATAGTATGAATGAACCAGATGCGCTGAGCAAAAAAGTAATAGGAATAATAGGTGGTGGACAATTAGGTAAAATGACTGCTATCGCTGCAACAAAACTTGGACAAAAAATATATGTTTTTGCCAGTGCTAAAGACGATCCAGCTTGTTCTATTGCTGATGATTTCACAATAGCAGATTTCTCTGATAAGAAAGCTCTTGAATCTTTTGCACAGAGTGTGGATTTAGTTACTATTGAGTCTGAAAATATTCCATGTAGTGCAATTGATATCGATGTAAATTTTTATCCGGGTAAAAAAGCGTTACACATTTCGCAGAACAGACTGAGAGAAAAGGATTTTATTAAAAACTTGGGTATAAAAACTGCTAACTATAAGAGTATACAAAATTATAATGAGCTACTGAAAAGCAGTAGAGCTTTTGGCTATCCAATAAGGCTGAAAACAACAGAAATGGGTTACGATGGAAAAGGACAATATGTGCTTGAGAATGATTCTGAAGTGAAGCAATTTGCTTCCTTTGATTGGAATACAGAGTACATTCTTGAAGCAAGTGTTGATTTACTGAAAGAGGTTTCAATAGTCGTTGCAAGAGATAAAAACTGTAAAGAAGCTTTTTTTCCTATAGCAGAAAATTACCACGTTGATGGAATACTTGATACTTCAACAGTGCCAGCTAAAATAGATAGCAAATTAACTCAAGAGATACAACGAGCTGCAAAGAAAATAGCAAATGCGCTTGATGTAATAGGAATTCTGGCTATTGAATTTTTTGTTACTAAAGATAACGAATTGTTAGTTAATGAACTAGCTCCCAGACCTCACAATTCTTGCCACTGGAGCTTGGATGCATGTAACGTTAGTCAATTTGAACAGCTAGTTAGGATAATATGCGGGCTACCTATGCAGGAAGTAGTATTACGCTTTCCTTGTATGACGAAAAATATAATAGGTAATGATATATATGATTCTCATAAGTATTTGAGCAACGAAAAAGCTAGTTTAACCATATATGGGAAAAAAGAGGTTAGAGATAAGCGTAAAATGGGACATGTCAATATAGATTTAAGTTAACAGTTTTTCTACGTCATACCGCCACAACTGTACGAACATTGTGATATGATGAGATGTTACATAGTAAACGATGTCATGAAAGTAGCCTCCTTTCCCTGTCATCCCAGTGCCCTGACTACTTGGATCCAGGAAAGTTTGCTTGTGAGCAAGCAAACTAGCATAGAAAAACGTTTTCGATGAGATTATATGGAAAACTGGATTCCAGTGTCAAGCACTGGAATGACATCATCCTTTTTCCTGGATTCCAGACTGGAATGACACCATCATAAGGTGAAACTGGATCCAAGTAGTCAGGGCACTGGGATGACAAAAAAAGGAGGCTACTCGGATGACAGGAGAAGGGACTGCCGTCATAAAGGAACCAGTGTCAGCTACTTTCATGACACCGTTGAAAGAAATGAACCGCCTTTTCAAAATTGTTTTGAATAGAGGAATAACATTCACAAGTAAAATTTCATATTACCATTTTTTAATTTATGTATTATAATAAGCTTAATTTATAAGAAAAACAAAGTTGGAAGAACTAAGCAAAAACTGGGTGATAAGAACGGGAAGATTTTTATCTTCATTGTTTTTTTTACTGTTGATTGCGCTATCAATACGTAGTTTTTTATTCGAGCCATTTCATATACCTTCTGGTTCAATGAAAAGCACCCTACTTGAAGGGGATTACATTTTTACTAGTAAATATTCATACGGTTACAGTAAACACTCATTTCCATTTTCTCCAAACATTTTTAGCGGCAGGGTTTTTTATACCCCTCCAAAGCGTGGCGACATAGTAGTTTTCAAACCCACAAGAAATGACAGCATCAGGTTTGTTAAGCGAGTAATAGGAACACCAGGTGACAAAGTGCAAATGATAGAGGGAGAATTATACCTAAATGATCAGAAAGTAGAGCGAAGGCAAATTGAAAGTTTTTTTGATTATGAGTCGAATCGAAACATACCAAGATATATAGAAACGCTTTTAAGTGGCAAGGAGCATGAGATTTTGGTAGATAACATTTCTAATAAGCTATCATATAACACTCCGGTTTATTATGTACCTAACGATCAATTTTTTGTTATGGGAGACAATAGAAATAATTCTTTGGATAGCAGGTTTCCTGAAGTTGGTTTTGTACCAATGGAAAATATCATTGGGCGTGTAAGCATAGTTGGTTTATCATTTAAATTAGGAAAGGTCGATTGGTTACCATTTAACTTCAGACTACCTGTTGCTCTGAGATTAAATAGAGTATTGCACAAGGTTGTGTAAGCTTTTTCTACCTATTTGTTAATTCACACAACTCTAAAGAAGAATTTTCTAACTCGGCGATAGCGTTGTTAATTTCATTCAAGTCATTGCCTTGTAAAGCGTTTTTTGCGTTTTGTAATAGGTTTTTCAACTTTTGATCAGTGGAAACATTTTCAACTAGATGTATGAGCTTGTTACCGTTAATTTTAGCCTCTGCAAGGGAACGAGCCTTCATATCTTCACCAAAGCTGTTTATTAACTGGTTAACCATATTTTGAACATCAGCTTCACTCAAGCCAAAATTTGAATTTACTTCAACTGTCTGCTCAATTCCAGTAGCTTTTTCTCTTGCAGTAACAGTCAAGATTCCGTCAACATTAACTGTAAATTCTATTTCAATTCTTGCAGAACCTGCAGGCAGTGGCGGTATACCTTTTAGTTCAAACTGCGCTAGAGATTTGTTATCCTCTATCATTTCACGTTCTCCCTGACAAACGTGAATTTTCATTGCTGGTTGCCCATCAACATAAGTTGTAAACTCTTTTATCTCTGAAACTGGTAGTGGTGTATTTCTTGGTATGATTTTTTCAACTATGCCTCCCATAGTTTCTATGCCAAGTGATAAAGGTAGAACATCCAGGAGAATATTCCTATCTTTTGAGCTCGAAGTTAAAACATGAGCCTGCAGAGCTGCCCCAATGGCAACTGCTTTATCCGGATCCACGTCATTTAGTACTTTATTTCCAAAGAGTTTAACTAGTGAATTTTGAACCAATGGTGTTCTAGTTGCCCCACCAACTAAAATTACTCCTCTTATATCGTCAATTTTAAGATCTACGTCGCTTATAGTACGAGTAACTATATTGATAGTCCTATTAACTAAAGGACTTATTGCCTGTTCGAACTTCTCTCTAGTTATTTCACATTCAAACGGCTTGCCGTTAATGTTAAAGCCAAACGTGCCTGATGCATTTTCACTTAAGTATTCTTTCACGGTACGGATATTGCAGGTTCCAGCGTTATGTGTTGGAATGACATTAAGGTGTGTTGTCGACTCCTTGTTTAAACCTACTTTTTCTCTGTACTTATCAAGTACAATTGAACTTAGTAGGTGATCAAAATCATCACCACCAAGTTTGGTGTCACCACCAACTGCAAGAACTTGAAACACTCCTTGATGCAATTTCAATATCGAAATATCAAATGTTCCACCACCAAGGTCATAAACTGCATATATTCCACTGTTATTGTTCTTTTCAATGGAGTAAGAAAGCGCTGCAGCGGTTGGCTCGTTAACGAGGCGAAGAACTTCTATTCCAGCTAATTTTGCTGCATATTTAGTTGCGTTACGTGCTGAATCGTCAAAGTAAGCTGGCACAGTAATCACTGCTTTTTTTACTTCCAGCCCCTTAGACTTTTTTACCCTCTCACATAAAGCTTTTAATATCTCAGCAGAAATCTCAATAGGAGTAAGATACTTTTCCTCTGCGCATTTTATTCTAATAACTTTTTCGCTTTCATGATCTATTTCAAAATTGACGCCTTCTTTATTTAATTCTTCAACACTTTTACCCATTAAACGCTTTATTGAGTAGATTGCATTTTGACCGACATCGTAGCCAGTTTTCAATGTATTATTTTCATATGAAAGAGCAGAAGGCAGCAGTTCTCTTCCTTGTTCATCTTTAAATATCTCCACGTTGCCAGCTTTATTCACCATAGCAATCAAAGAATTGGTAGTACCAAGATCTATACCAAAAACTACTTCACTTGAATTTGGTTCAGAAATTTGAATTGGTTGCATTCTTTTTCTCCTCCTCAAATGACTTATATAAATATTTCAATCTTAAGACTTGTGTAGCAGCTACATCAAAATTCTTTACAGCAAAAGTGTTAATTAGGTTTTTAATGCAACCTTTTATTTTTTCATCAATCATCCTGCTTGCAAATTGTAGATCATCGCAGTCTAGTAAGTACTCTCTTATTTCCATTGATTCATTTAATATTTCAGAATTCAGATGATCCTTTGGGCTTTCCACACCAAAAAGATTCAACAAATGCTTGGCACGTTCTAGTGGTGACTTTAGCACTTGATAAGCTTTGTTGATATTTTCCATGCTTTTGGACTGTCTTTCATTTATGTCAGTCTTGCTTAGCTCAATGTACTTTTTCTCTAACTCATCAAAGCTGATATTAAAAATTGGTTCAATTTCAAACAATGCAAAATAGTTGCTAGACATGAAAACTCTCTCCACAACCACACTTTCCTTTTTCATTGGGATTTTTGAAAACAAAACCCGATGAAAATTTTTCTTCTACATAATCCATTTCAGAGCCAAGAATAAACATGACGGATTTTGGGTCGATCAACACTTTAACTTTTTGGTCATCACTGCAGTTTTCCTCAATTATCGACTCTAAAGGACGAGTATCATACGCATATTCAATATCATATTTTAAACCAGAACATCCTTTTTGTTTAATTAGCACTCTTATTCCTATTGCTTCTTCTGATTTCTCAAGGTTAGTATGCTTCTTTTGGTCCAATAAATACTTTATCCTTTCTACTGCTTTCGCAGTTATAGTAATAAGTTTTTTATCTTTCTTTATAGCATTTACTCCTTGATATTCACTCATGCTTTAGTTCTCAATGTCCACCTTGATTTTGTTTACTTTGATAATCATGAATAGCAGCCTTTATAGCATCTTCAGCAAGCACCGAGCAGTGTATCTTCACTGGAGGTAAAGACAACTCTTCCACTATTTGAGTATTCTTTATCTGTGTTACATCTTCAATAGTTTTTCCTTTGATCATCTCTGTGAGCAAAGAGCTCGAAGCGATGGCAGAACCACAACCAAAAGTTTTAAATTTTGCATCTTCAATAACACCTTTGTCATTGACCTTTATCTGCAATTTCATTACATCACCGCACGATGGTGCACCAACTAAACCAGTACCAACATTTGGATCATTTTTATCCAGAGAGCCAACATTCCTTGGATTTTCATAATGATCTAAAATTTTCTCATTATAACTCATAAAATTACCTATAAACTGCTATTTTACATTATAACATATTTAGGTTAAAAACTAAAGTAAAATACACTCAAAAAGAGTAATTTTTGTAAAGTAAAATATGTGGTTTGTGAGTGCATTTTACTTTACAAATACACGTAGTGCATGTCATTCTTTATATTGTAATTAAGTTTATAATTTTAAAAGGAGCATTCCCTTGAGTTTATTTGGTAACCTTTATAAAGGCTTGTTAAAAACTTCTTCTCGCTTTAGCGACGGGGTGAAAAGTATTTTTTCTGGCAAAAAAAAATTAGATCAGTCGCTTTTAGATGAATTAGAAGAATTGCTAATTAGCATGGATATTGGTCATAAAACTTCCAAGTTGATTATCGATAGGCTCACAAGCATCAAATTTGACAAGGAAGTTGAGTATAATATTATCTCGCAGCAGTTAATGAACGAAATAGAAGCTATATTGAGCCCAGTTGTGCAACCGTTAATTTTGAACAAAAAACCACATATAATAATGGTATGCGGAGTAAACGGTAATGGTAAAACCACAACTATAGGTAAGCTCGCATATAAATATAAGGAGATGGGAAAGTCCGTTATGCTTGTTGCATGCGATACATTTAGAGCTGCTGCTAGTGAACAATTAAACATTTGGGCAGAACGCTCTGGTTGTTCTATCGTTACTGGAGAGTACGGTAGCGACTCTGCAAGTGTGGCATATAGAGCTGTAAGTCAAGCTATGAAAGATAACGTTGATGTTGTTCTAATTGACACAGCAGGAAGGCTGCAAAATAATGTGAACCTTATGGAGGAGTTATCAAAAATATATAGAACGATAAAGAAATTGGATGACACTGCCCCTCATGACGTTATTTTAGTTCTTGATGCAACTACCGGCCAAAATGCTTATAGTCAATTAGAGGCATTTAGTAAGATGGTTAGTGTTACAGGGTTAATCATAACAAAGCTAGATGGCACTGCTAAGGGCGGAGTAGTGATTGGCCTTGCAGAAGCTTATAAGGTAAAGTTACATGCTATAGGAATTGGCGAAAATATAGAGGACTTAAGGGAGTTTACTAGTAAAGAATTTGCTGAAGCATTATTTAATTGTAATTAAAGACTTCTCTTAATTCCCTTACATGACCAAGCTTAATTATCTCAATATCATGAGAAGAATAATTGCCATTTTTAGGCATAATTGCTTTTTTGAATCCTAACTTTTGTGCTTCTTTTAGTCTGAGATCAGCATGCGAGACATTCCTAATTTCTCCTGAAAGTGCAACTTCACCGCAGATTATTGAAGAAGTTGGCAGCGGTAAATTTACTACACTTGAAATAAGGGAAGCAGCAACAGCAAGATCAGCCGATGGTTCCTGTATTTTGAGTCCCCCTGCAATGTTTAGGTATACCTCTTTATCATGCAAAAACATTTTGCAACGAGCATTTAGCACCGCGATGATCATAGCCAATCTATTAATATCCCACCCAACTACTGCCCTTCTTGGGGTTGCCATATTAGTCCCTGCTATTAATGCTTGCACTTCCATTAAAATTGGTCTTGAACCTTCAATTCCTGCAAATACGGCGCTGCCAACTACTTCTCTGTCATGAGCCATCAGAAACAATGATGATGGGTTATCAACAGGCACAAGTCCTGCTTCAGACATCTCAAAAACACCAATTTCATTTGCAGGGCCAAATCTATTTTTAATAGTGCGTAAAATGCGGTATTGATTGCTATTTTCACCTTCAAAATATAATACCGTATCCACCATATGCTCCAAAGTTTTAGGTCCAGCTATTTGTCCATCCTTAGTTATATGACCAACTATTAAGAGAGAAATTCCATATTGTTTCGCAAGAATGGTTAATTCATGAGCGCAAGTGCGGACCTGAGTTACAGTTCCTGGTGCTGATGTAATTCTGCTATCATACATTGTTTGTATAGAGTCAATTACTAAGAATTTAATACTTTTATTTTCCTTTATTGTTGCTACTACATCAGTTAAAGACACTGTAGACAAAAGCTTGATTTTAGGTTCATCTATCTTAAGACGCTTTGCTCTGAGGCTCACTTGCTCTAAAGATTCCTCGCCAGATACATAAAGACATTCAAAAGAGGAAAGTTGTACAACATTAGCTGCAATCCTAAGCAAAAGAGTAGATTTTCCAATTCCAGGTTCGCCACCAATTAAAATGCTAGCACCTTGAACGATACCTCCACCAAAAACTCTATCTAATTCTTCTACTCCTGTTAGAAAACGACTTGGAGTGATAATTTCGCTACCCGATAACGTCTTTATTAAAATTGGTGCAGATATACTTCTTTTGCCCGTTTTTACTGCTATTTCCTCAACAATTGTATCCCAATTGTCACATGCGATGCACTTTCCTACCCACCTACCAGTGCTATGACCACAGGATTGACATACATATACAGTTTTCATCAAAGCCAAAATTATTTTGTTGTAATTGTAACAAAAATTAGCCAAATAGGCGAGTAAATGTTGAGTCTCACAAGCGTTGTGGTGCGAAGATAATTGTCATAAGTTGTACCATTTAAATTCATGCACAATAATTGCACCTTCCAGGATCCAAGTAGCTCCTTCTCCCGTCATCTAAGTAACCCCTTCTCCCGTCATCTAAGTGCCCAGACACTGGAATCCAGGAAAAAGAATGGTGTCATCCAAGTAGCGTGACACTGGTTCCTTTATGACGGTGTCATCCGAGTAGCCCCTATAATGTCATCCCAGCACCTTCCGTATAAATATTAAAAAATTTACCAAACGAAAAAAAAGGCAAAAGAAGCCCTGGGGTTATTATCCGCTTTAAAATATTGGCGTTTTTTATGTTTTAAACGCTTGACAAGCGAGA
>CACPSE010000045.1:0-9221 GCA_902636535.1 uncultured Wolbachia sp.
ATAAGGTGCACATAGTGCAAAAAATTAAAAATAAGACGCCAGATACGTGAGTTTTTTTGTCATTTAATCTGTACAGAGAAGATAAATAAATAGCTTCAGCCTCATGATAAGGGAGTTGGCGGAGTTTGTCAAGTAAGTTTTTCGCTTCTGCGGGCTACTTGAATAACGGCTACAATGTTCATACAGCTATGTACATAGCTGGAACCCAAAAAAAGAACCAAGTAGCCAAGCTACTTGGATGACAGAAGGTAATATAAGAAGTCTATTGGCTCTCGTATACCTTAGTGAAACTTAACAAGTTTATCTATAGTTTTAGTGATGATTCTTGGAGTATCCGGAGAAACTGCTGAGCTCAGCCTATTTAGTCGCTCTATAGCAAACTCGCTGTTCTCATTTGTTATGAAATCACATAAAATATTTTCTATATCCTTAGTAACACTTTCATGCTTCCTCAGAGGATGATTATGTGGATACCTATTGTTGGTTTTGATACTGGAATACTCAACAAAAGCTTGATCCTTAAAAGCAAGTTGTCTCAATTTCTCTTTGAATTTTCCTTCTTCCTCTTTTGCTAAAAGGCGAGACTTTATCAGTGATTTTATAATCAAATTTATAGCTTGATGCATTTCAGAATGCACTATAACTTTAATGGTATTTTCTTCTACTATACAATTATAAATACTTTTTTCGCTCTTTAATGACTCTATAAGCGTTCTGCTATTTTGTGAATTCAATTCCAAATTCTCTTCACTCATAGGAGTTATTATAAAGGTATTCTTATTTACTCTGATATTAAATTGTGGAAATCCTTCAGAAAAGGGAAATGCTACATCCTTAAATTCAAGTGCGTGATTGTATGCAGCAAAAAGGGTATGTGCTATGATGCTGCTTGGCACTTCCATTCCGTGTTTACTCAGGTGATTCAATACATTTTCAATATCATGATATGTAAAGCCTGTATCTTTTAGCAATTCAACAACTTCTTTGCCGTTGTGCTGCTTGTACTCTATTCTCACTTCTTCTGTAAAAAGTGTTTTAGCTGCTATATGTTTATCAAGCACTGTGAAAATCTTGATGAAATTCTCTAAATCTTGCTTGTTAACTAATTCGATACTAATTAAGTTTCTGCTAATAATTGAAATATTTTTTGTCATTTTTTCCCACTAAAAAAACTCACTGAATGAATTGTATTTTTAATTCATTAAGAATTGTTTAAAGTGAGCATACTAGTTTTCATTTACGTATTACACGACAAAACAAGATAAAAAGTTACATAAAATCATCATGTGGTATAACACACTCTCCACATTCATCATTGCTGTTTGTGTAGGTTGTGACATCAGTGTGATTGTCATTATTATTTAGCATATCATCCAACTTTCCTTCTTTTTCAAGATCCATCAATTTGTCACACCCCCCAATGTGCTTATCGTTGATAAAAATCTGTGGAACTGTTCTAACGTTATACTTTGATTTTATGTCGTTAAATAGATCTGAGCTTTTGAGCACATCGATTTCTTCATACTTCACACCTTTTTTATCCAGCAACTCTTTTGCTTTTTTGCAGAATGGGCAGTGCTGCTTTACATATATTATAACTTTTTCTTTAGTATTTTTCACAATTTATCTCCGTAGCTTACTAAAATATAGTTATTATATATAAGAAATATGTAAAAACATCAAATTGCATGAAAATTATTTATAATTGTGAGCAAGAGATAGAAAACAATGTAGCACTAACCTTCGGAAATTTTGATGGCATTCATTTAGGACATGAATTTGCAATTTCCACTCTAAAGAAGGTAGCACAAGAAAGAGGATTACCCTCTGCAGTTTTAACTTTTGAGCCTCACCCATCAACTGTTTTATTTGGTAGAAACAATTTTAGGTTAATAGACCAAGAACAAAAAAAGGAACTGATCAGCAGCTATGGTATAGATTACTTGTATATTATTAATTTTAATAGAGGTTTTTCTGAGGTTGGCTGCAATGACTTTATCAGTAAGATTTTAATAGATAAATATGGCGCTAAACACATAATTGTCGGAGAAAATTGCACTTTTGGTCATAAACGATTGGGTAATATATTAACTCTAGAGAAATATTCTGAAACATATGGATACTCTTTGACTAAATTAGAGCCATTAATAATTGACGGCAAAATTTGCTCTTCTTCTTCAATAAGGGAGTATGTACAAAGGGGCGAAATAGAAATTGCTAATAAATTGCTCGGCAGACCTTATCAAGTTTCTGGTGTTGTGACAAAAGGTGCATGTAGAGGTAGAGAAATAGGATTTCCAACCATAAATATTCCTATAGAAGATTGCATGATAAAACCTAAGTTTGGCACATATTACGCTAGAGTGATGTTTTCTTATAATAACCCAAATTGGTTATATGGAGTAGTCAATATTGGTATGAGACCTACATTTAAGGATCTGAAAAAGCCTATAATAGAAATGCACATATTCGATTTTGATGAAGACGTATATAGTCATAAAGTCAATATACAACTTTTAAAATTCATAAGGTCAGAAAAAAAATTCCATAGTATTGAGGAGTTAACAAAACAGATAAATTATGATATACTTAAAGTTTATAGGTTAAAGGCAAATTTATGAAAAAGTTATGCTTAGTTGTTATATTAATTATAGTATTGATTGACCAAACGAGCAAATTGTACATAAACTCATTGATTGATGAAGGAGAATCAATTGAGATCGCTAGTTTTATAAAACTAGTTGAAGTTTGGAATTCAGGTATTAGTTTTGGAATGTGTAGCGCTTTACCACATGGCGGTTTCTTTTTTTCAGCATTTTCAATACTAATAATTGGTATACTTGCATATTTGATATACAAGTCTGACGATCAGTCAACTTACCTTGGTTTTTCTCTGATGATTGGTGGAGCAATCGGAAACATAGTTGATAGGATCTATTGGGGAGCTGTATATGATTTCATATATTTTCATATTGATGATTGGTATTGGCCAGCCTTTAATTTAGCGGATTTATCTATAGTTTGTGGAATGTTTACATTGTTATATAAGTGGTATATATACGATATGCTTATTTCTAAACAAAATGAGGAATAAAATAATTATGTTTACATAATGTTGACATCGCTATATAAGTGGTATACATATGATATGTTCATTTCCAAACAAAATGAGGAATAAAATAATTGTTTTTATATTAGGTCGAAATAATGCTTCATAAGCTTTTTAGTTTTCTTATACTACCTGTACTTTTTTTTACTTACCCAATTTCTTCGAATGCTTTAAACATAGAGCACGACATAAAATATGCTAAACTCAGTAACGGACTAGATGTTTATGTTGTTTCTAATCATCGGATTCCAGCCGTTTTACATGCAGTAATATACAAAGTTGGGGGAATGGATGATCCAATCGGCAAAGCAGGATTGGCTCACTACTTTGAACATTTAATGTTTGAAACTACAGGGAAGTTCACAGATATAGAAGCCACTATGAGTAGCATTGGGGCTCAATTTAACGCATTTACCACTAAAGAATATACCTGTTATTTTGAGTTGATCCCCAAAAAAGATTTACCACTTGCAATGGAAGTTGAAGCAGATAGAATGGGCAGCTTTAATGTTACTCAAGACAAAATAGATAGAGAAAAAAACATCGTATTAGAAGAAAGAAAGATGAGATTTGATAACCAACCTCATAACTTGTTATGGGAAGAAATGGATAGTGCATTTTACCGTACTGGCTATGGTAGGTCTGTTATCGGCTGGGAGAGCGATATCAAAACTTACAATTTGGATGACATAACGAGGTTTCATGATAACTATTATCACTCCGGCAATGCAATATTACTGATTGTGGGTGATGTGGAACTTGATGAAGTAGTGAAATTAGCAGAAGAAAAATATGGCGAAATTAAAGCTAAGCCTGTAATGAGAAATTACCCAAATCAGGATCCAGTGCATAATGCAGGTCTATCGGTGACCTTAGAGAGCACTGAAGTAAAAGAATCAGTTTTATATTTTCGTTATCGTGTTCCCTTATTTGATCACATAAATGAAGCCTCTGCTGCTCATTTAGCGGTTGACATTTTAGGTGGCGGCAAATCCAGCAAACTGTATAAAGATTTGGTTTTAGATAAAGATGTGGCAGTATCAGTGTTTGCTTATTATAATAGCCTAGCTTTTAGTGATGGCTACATTGATATTATGATAATTCCAAAAAGTGGCGCTAATTTAGATATTGTTGAAAGAGAGTTAGATAATGCTATTAATAGCTTCGTATCTAAAGGGGTGACGAGCGAGGAATTACAAAGCTCAAAATATAGGTATAAGGCAGCACAGTTTGATAATCTATCTGACTTAACTCATATAGCGATGTTCTATGTGCCACACCTTGCACTTGGTATTCCACTTGATGAAATAGATATTTCATATAGCAAGATTAATGATGTCAATCTAGAGGATGTAAATAATAAAATCCGTGCTATTTTTTCTGCTAATAAGTTAATTGGTCGTTTATTACCAAAAGGAGATAATAATGAGAATAAGTAAAATTATATTTCTATTTTTTTTCTGTCTAGGCTTTAATTTACAAGCAAGTGGTAACCTAAATATAGAGGAGGTCACTTCCCGTAAAGGATTTAAGTTTTTATTTGTAGAAAATCATGATTTGCCAAAAGTTTCACTAAATATATCGTTCAAGGATGCAGGTTATGTGTATGAGAATAAGGAAAAACAGGGGCTTGCTTGGTTTACTTCTCTTGTAATCCAAGAAGGGGCAGGAAAAAATGATGCCAAAGATTTTGCGAAAAAGCTTGAAGATAAAGGGATTAGTTTAAATTTTATTGCTGATTTAGAAGCATTTAGGGTTTCATTAAATACTTTGTCTGACAATCTAGAGGAAGCAATTTCATTACTGAGCGATACTATAATGCGTCCTAAAGTTGACCCTGAAGGGTTGAATAGAGTTTTCGAGAAAGCCAAAGTTGATTTTAATAATCTTGAAAAAAATCCTTATTTTGTTGCTGGAAAAGAATTAGATACGTTATTGTTTAAAAAACATCCTTACTCAAAAAGTGTGTACGGTACTCTTGATACTATAATGAGCATTACTAGAGACGATGTTTTAACATACATAAAGCGTAATTTTGCTAAAGATAACATAGTTATCAGTGTTGCTGGTTGTACAAAAAAAGAAGAAATTATTACGCTATTAGATAAATATTTATCTAAATTGCCGTCAAAAAGATCAAAAGTTAGAAAAATACCTGTAAAAAATAATTTTGGTTCTGCAGAAAGTAAGAATATTTTTATGGATATACCACAGAGTGTGATACTTTTTGCTCAAAAAGGTATAGCTTATGAAGATCCTAATTATTATAACGCTGGTGTCTTAATTGATGCACTTGGTGGCATGAGGCTGAATTCAATATTAATGACAGAACTGAGGCAAAACTTGGGTATTACTTATGGTGTTTATGCAAGTATTATTTCCAATAAACATGGAAATATTATATCTGGATTTATAAGTACTGATAGTTCTACTGCTGGCAAAGCTATATCAGCAGTAAAAGATACATTTAGCAGAATAAAAAAGCAAGGAATTGACGAACAATTGTTCAAGGATGCAAAAATTGGCTTGGTAAATAATCTTGTCCTTTTCCTGTCCAATAACACAAATACAGCAACGCTGCTAGATAATATGCAGATAAATGATCGTGATGTTAACCGTATAAATAATTATGCGAATATCATTAATGATGTTAAATTAGAGGAAGTAAACGAACTGGCAAGTTCTTTACTGGAACCTGAAAATTTATTTTTTGTTGAAGTTGGAAAAAACGCTCAAGGTCAATAATTATTACAGTCATATATCTTCTGCTATTGACCTTACTGCTTCTACATAACACTTATGCTCCTCAGCTAGAATGCGTTCTGAGAGGCTTTGAATATCATCAGCTGGTAACACTGGTACAACAACTTGAGCAATTATGGCTCCAGCATCAACTTCAGGAGTGACATAATGTACAGTACAACCTGTAATTTTTACACCTGCTTTTAGAGCTTGCTCTTGAGCGTTTAGGCCTTTAAAAGACGGAAGTAAAGAGGGATGAATATTTATCACCTTGTTATGCCATTTACTCAGAAAATCAGCTTTGAGAATTCTCATAAACCCTGCAAGGCAAATTAAATCAACCTTATGTTGAACAAGTATTTCGTGAATTTTACCAGCATCAAGCGGTTTCTCTTTAACAATAAACGCTGAGATTCCTGCTTGCTCTGCTATTTTCAGACCAGCAGCTTCGCTATTATTTGTGATAACACATGCAACTTCTGCGGAAAAATTCTGATCTTGACATGCTTCTATTAAGGCCTGCATATTCGACCCCCTACCTGAAATTAGTATTCCGAGTTTTATCTTTTTCATTATAGCACAGTTAGTTTAGAATTTAGTTAATACTAACAAAACAGCTCAAAAGGAAAACTTATTTTATAGCAAAGAAGGCAGACTAAACTCTTTATATAAGTGGACCTCTAATTTTGGACCTCACTGGACAACACAAAATAACGAATGGCCCCATGTACCCAGCTAAAACTAGCTTTAATGCTTAGATATTGTGCTATTTTTGTATAATATTCTACTATAAGTATATATTTTTGTAATCGCGTTATTATTTATTTAACAAAGTATTAGTATAATTTATTACACTGGATTAAATGGAGAAAGTTCAATGAGTAAATTACCGAACAATGCAAAAATAGGTAAATCTCAGGTTACTCAGTGGGAGGTAATAAAAAATTGTGAATATGCTGATAATTGCTTGTCAAAAATAGTAACTTTGTACGTTATTAGAATAACTCAGCTATCAGATTTTTATACGAGTGACGAACCTGAAATTAACACTGTTTTAGCAAGAATAAGCGTGACAAGTGAAAATGTATTTTTAAACAAGGCTACTACTATTGAAGTTATGGAAGGTATTTTTCCGTATAAATTCAACAGCAAGAAGAGAAATAACGTATTAAGGTTAGAAGATTTGTATAATTATTTATGTTCTATTGTTAACAATAGCCTTCCAAAAGAAATGCTTGAAAGTCTTGTAAGGGAATATAAGGATGCTGTTAACTTATTTAAAGCAATTACTTAACTGAACGTAGTATTTTTAAGATTTTATTTTCTATTTCAGAAATGCCGCTTTCAAGATCTTTATCTATCAAATACATGGTAGAGAAATATGTTTTCTGCTTACTTTCAACATTGATAGTTAAAGTTCCGGGAGTGATTGTGACTGAATTGGCAAATAACGCAATGCTTTCATCATTATGCCCTTTGCATTTTCTTAGAATAATGATTGGCTCAAGCTTAGATTTGAGTTGTAGCACCTTTTTTGTTACATAAACACTTGATAAAATGATTTGGTACATTAACCATGGTATATAACTTACTACCTTATAAAACGACAGTCTACTCGTACTATTTAAAATCTGGCTAAGAGCTCTTTCAGCGTTTATCAACCTTCTAAAGATAAACGATGTGAATATAGAGGAAAACACTCCACAAAAAATAAAAAACGGCTCAAAATAACCAGACAATACAGTCCATAGAACAAATAAAATTATAAATGACAGAGAAAAAAACTTGATTTCCTTCCTAAAGTTGAGGTTTTTCATAGTCTGTAATATAATTCAAATGACTCTTTAAGGAAAGATATATTATGAATTAAGTCAAAAATTCTGTAATATATTGAAGCTTAAAGATATCTTTAGATATGGAAGTTATTGCAGAAAATAGGAAAGCAAGGTTTGAATATTTCATTTTAGAAGAATTTGAAGCGGGTATGGTCTTATTAAGCAGTGAAGTTAAATCGCTAAGAGAAAGAAAAGTAAATATTTCCGACGCCTACGTTATCGAAAAGAATAGCGAAGTATGGCTGCACAATATGCATATTGCAGAATATAAAGCTGCAAACCGAAAAAATCATAAACCAAAAAGGGAACGTAAACTACTTTTACATAAAAAAGAGATAAACAAACTGATTGGTCAAATCAAAACCGCTGGGATAACTGTTGTGCCGCTTTCGGTCTATTTTAACGATAAAGGATTGGCAAAAACTAAAATTGCCATTGTAAAAGGAAAAAACCTCTACGATAAGAGAGCAACCATAAAACAGAGAGAGTGGGATCGTGAAAAAAGTAGATTGTCTAAGAATAATTTATAGCAAAATATGTCTTTAAATCCAGTAATTTTCAGCATCGGTCCTGTTTCTATATATTGGTATTCCTTAGCTTACGTTTTGGGTATAGTGTTTGCATATTGGTATTTACATAAACTGGACGACCAAAAAATATTTACTAAGAATTTTTACGATTCGTTATTAACAGCCACTATTGTAGGTATTATCCTTGGAGGTAGACTTGGCTACGTATTGATATATGATCCAGTTCTTTATATAAGCAACCCTATCGAGATATTGAAGACCTGGGAAGGAGGGATGTCATTTCATGGTGGTGCTATAGGAGTTTTGTTTGCAGTAATAATTTCGTGTAAAAGACATAACATTCCTATATTTTATGCACTGGACCTAGTTTCTTGCGGAGTTCCCATAGGTTTATTTTTAGGTCGCATAGGCAATTTTATAAACGGAGAGTTATTTGGCAGAGTAACAAATGTGCCGTGGGGCATGGTATTTCCAGAGAGTGGTGATAATTTGCTGCGTCATCCAAGCCAGCTTTATGAGGCACTTTTTGAAGGACTGCTACTTTTTGCAGTTGCAAATTCACTGTTTTTTTTGACTAGAATAAGACTATATCACGGTGCATTAACTGGTATTGCAGTTATGTGGTATGGAATAGCACGTTTTTTCGTTGAGTTTTTTCGCGAACCAGACTATCAAGTTGGCTATCTGTGGCTTGATTTAACTATGGGGCAGTTGCTTTCTATACCTATGGTTTTGCTGGGAATGCTTGTATATCTAGGCGCATTAAATTTGAAATTTAATACGAAATCTGTTACATAGAGGAAAGGTGAGTTTAATAGAAAAATGTAGCCAGAAGCCCCACATCATGCACAATTGTACGAATTTTCTGCGTTGTAGTAGAATGAATGTAAGATGTCAACCGCCGGTAGCGCGTGACGCTAAGCCATAAAAAATTCCTTGACAACTTCCGCCAGCCCCCTTATCATGGAACTGAAGCTATTGTATTTGCTTTCGCCAATCTGCAGA
>CACPSE010000046.1:0-9063 GCA_902636535.1 uncultured Wolbachia sp.
CTCTTGATCCAAATATAGTATTTTTACCTTTTCCTCCTCTGAACAGCCAATACTCACCCTTAAATATTTTACTATGGTTTCCATGTTACCCATTACAGGTCCTTTCTTTAACTCTTCTCTTGGTACTCTCTTTGCAGCTTCCTTTAGGCATAAAATTACTGCTACTGTAGAGTCAGTTATCCCTTCTATAGTTTTCAAGTCATCTATTTCCTGGCCTAAAACTCCTCCTATTCCAAAACTATCTATTAGCTTTCTAGCAATAATTCGAGCTTCTTCCCTGTCATGCACTGCACTTAGAAACGTTTCTATTACTTCACGATCAAGTAGTGCTTTACCGTTGCTTTCTAATGCTCTGAATTCTATTTCTTCTCTACGATCTTTCTTATTATTCATAAAAATTACCCTTCACTAATAACAAAATGTTTTTATATATTTACTGCTGTTTTTTGTCAGCATTGGCATAAGGCCATAGCTTTTGAGTGAAGTCAAATCAATTTTTCAATCTTTTTTACTTATTTTTTCATTAAAAAGTAAAGATATTAATAGATACTGATTTTTTATTTTAAATTTGTTGAATTTCGTCTAAAGAGATGCCTACTGTTTTTAAAATAATATTGATAGAAATTCCTTCCTTAACTAAATTCTTTGCAATTTTCATCCTTTCTGCTCTCTCCACTTTCTCTTTGCAAACTTGTATGCTTTCAAACAGAGATTTTATTAGTACATGACGTAATTCTTGGCTTTTAATCTTTTTGTATTCTTCTATTAACCTTGATAGTTCCACTTCACTATTCTCATTTTCTCTTGTTTCTGGAAGCAGATCTGTAATATTAATTAATAGCATCTTTGCTATTTCATCTAACATTTCAAGTGAAACAGCAGCTCGTCCTTGTTCATATTCATATATTCTTTGATTTATTACGCCCACTTTGCTTGCTAAATCTTCTTGAGTGTATCCTCGTATCAATCTCCATTCTTTTATTCTTTGACCTACTTTATACGGAATAGAAATTTTTTTCTCATCATTATCATATTCATCAATAGATAAACTGGTCGTTTGAGAGATAACATGAGCAGAAACTCCTTCCTTAACTAAACCCTTTGCCACCTCTACTTTTACTGCCTTTCCACTTTCTTCCTCACTAATACGGATGAATTTAGTTAATAAATAAAACGTTTCACGTAATTCTTGATCCTTAATCTCTTTATGTCTTCTTACTAGATTTAATACCTCTTCTTCCTCATACCTTTCCTCATTTGATACTTCTTGTCCGCAAGCTAGATCTCTAGCAGTTGTTGATAATGCTTCTGCTAATTCATATAACTTCTTAATTGAAATTCTGCGTGTTCCTTTTTCGTATTGCAGTATTACCTGATATGTTGTTCCTATTTTTTTTGCTAAATCTTTTTGAGTATATCCCTTTGCTAATCTACGATTTCTTACTTCCTGTCCTATTACTTTGTAATCTAAAAAATTAGAGCATTTATTCTCTTTTTTCACATTTTATACTCCATAACCAGAAGAGCTGTTACGTATACTTAATTGGCAACCTTTTTGACAAACTGAACTCATCTCCTTTCAAACAATTTTTCTATATCAATTAGTTTCATTTCTATATAAGTTGGTCTTTCATGACCAGAATATGGAGTTTTCTCAATTTGTCTTAGTATCTCATTCATCTCTTCCAATTTCATTTTTCTTCCTGCTCCATGGCAAGCGATTGTGGCTGATATTTTATTCACCTTATCCTCTATTGGCAACGTATCTTCCATTTCCATTAACTTATCTACTATATCAACTAGCATCTCTTTTATATCTATTGTTCCCAAGATTGCAGGTATTTCTTTTATCGTTACTTTATCTTCTGATTGTATTTCAATATCAAAACCCATTTCAAAAAGCTCATCTTTATAAGTTTTAACCATCCCCATTCCTGCTTGGTTTTTAATCTCGACTATTTCAGGAAGAAGAAGCTTTTGCCTTTTTATGCTTGATTTTTGTTTTAAGCACTCATAGATCAACCTCTCATGAGCTGCGTGTTGGTCTACTATAATTAATTTGCCTTTAGCCTCAGCAATAATGTAAGTACTGTGGACCTGACAGCGTGCATACCCTAGAGGATGATCCTCTATTAAATCAATTTGCTCCTTTTCTAGAACCATAGTCTCCGCTTGTAGTGGGAATCTCTGTATACCAGTATAGTCAAATGATTCTGACCTTTCTGATAAGCCTTTCTCTCCTGCATTTGGCAAGTTGAATTCTTTCATTAGCTGATTCTCAAAAGGACTTGGTCTCCTTTCGTAAAATTCTTTTTGACCCTTCACTTCTCTGCTTTTTCCATTATTAACACGCTCATTATTCCTTTGACTTTCACTAACATCAAAAGGCGAACCACCCAGTCCTTCTCCAATACCTTGACACCTAGATCCATCAATATCACTCACTGAAGAGGTACCTATTCTCATTGACAACGCTTTTATTAGCCCTCTTCTCACTATTTCATATATTAACCTCTTACTTTGAAATCTTACTTCCGATTTATTTGGATGCACATTTACATCTACTTGATCATATGGTATCTCTAAGTGCAGCACTGCAAAAGGATACCTCCCACTTGGAATAAAATCTTGATACGCATATCTAATTGCACCAACAAGTAGATTGTCTTTTATTGGCCTTCCATTCACAAATGTATAAATCATATCAGACTTACCTCGATTGACCGTAGGTTTGCAGATGTGCCCCCTAAGTTTGATGCCGTCTTCTTCCTCTTTAACTTCCAGCGAATTGCTCTGGAATTCTTCTTCTGTTTCACATAGTCTGTTAAAGAATGAAGTTTGTTTAGCATATTTTAAGAGATTTTTATTACCGGAAGTGAGATTAAACCCAATACTATAATTAATTATTGCTAAGTTATTTACAATATCAACTATAGCTTGTGTTTCTGCCCTCTCGGTTTTTAGAAATTTTAATCTATTTGGTGTGGCAAAAAATAAGTCACGAACTTCAATATATGTACCTTGCAACAAAGAACAAGGGGGAATCTCTCTTATTTTTTCTCCGCCTTCGTAACTTATAGACCATGCTTCCTTTGCTCCACTTGCCTTAGATGATAAGTTCATTCTACTTACTGCTGCAATTGAAGGTAGAGCCTCTCCTCTAAAGCCAAGATGTCTGATTTCTATTAACTGACTATCGCTTAATTTTGAAGTAGCGTGGCGCATAAACGCAAGTTCCAAGTCTTCCTTTTCTATTCCATTTCCATCATCTGTCACAGTTATAAGGTTACGCCCTCCACTTTCTATTTTGATCTCTATCTCTGAACTTCCAGCATCTATTGCATTTTCTACTAATTCCTTTACTACACTTGCTGGCCTTTCGATTACTTCACCCGCTGCTATACGGTTTATCGTTTTTGTATCTAAAAGAATTATTGCCATATTTTCAACTCTCAGCTTAGTAAAGATATAGCTTTAATATCAATACAAATCAAGTATGTTTCACTAAGCTGGCCTTCCCAAGATATATTATAAAAGCAGTCATAAAAAGAGATAAAAAAACTGCTTGGCTAAGTCCTTCTGAGCAGATCATTCTCCTACTAACATGTTTGAATTTTAGTTGAATATTTCTTCAAAATTGTGTATAATTATTGATGCTTTTTAAGTGGATTTTCTATGGCTCTTTCCAAGTTCCTCGATCCAAAGAATGATATATCATTCAAGCGTATCTTTGGTACTGAAAAAAATAAAGATATCCTTATTCACTTTCTTAATGATATTCTTGGCTTCACTGGTAAAAGTGCAATAAAGGATATAGAGTTTTTAAGTACTATTCAAGATCCTGATATTGCCTCTAAAAAACAAAGCATCGTTGATGTTCTTTGTAGAGATGAAAATGGGCTGCAAGTGATAGTCGAAATGCAGGTCGCTAAAACCAAAGGCTTTGAAAAACGAGCTCAGTACTATGCTGCTAAAGCCTACTCAAGACAAGCTGACAAGGGTGATCAATACCATGACCTTAAGGAAATTATCTTTATTGCTATAGCAGATTGTATTTTATTCCCTGATAAGTCTGAGTACAAATCAAAGCATACTATTCGCGATGAAGATACTAATGAACATGATCTAAAAGATTTTTACTTTATATTTATTGAGTTACCTAAATTTCCAAAAACCAAAGAAGATCAGCTTTCAAGTATAGTTGAAAAATGGGTCTTCTTCTTTAGATATGCAGACGAAACTAGTGAAGAAGAGCTAGAGAGAATAATAGGAAGTGATCTAATAATTAAAAGAGCGTATGAAGAACTAAACAGATTCAACTGGTCAGAAAAAGAATTTATAGCCTATGAACAAGAGATCAAGCGTATTCGTGATGAACAGGCTGTTCTTGCTCAAAAACTCGATGATGCTAAACTAGAAGGTAGACAAGAAGGTAGACAAGAAGGTATACAAGAAGAAAAAATCGAAGTTGCAAAAAACTCACTCAAGGCTGGTGTCTCTATTGATGTTATCGCTGAAATTACTGGTCTCTCTCATTCTGAAATTTCACAACTCAAAGAAAAGACATAATTTTTCTACTTATTCACTTCAACATTTATGAAAACCTTCTCTAAGTTAGACATATCCCCTAATTAAGAATCTAGTGAACTATCTAAAATGGCTATGAAGATTGCACATAGAATTATATAAATTACTATCATAACGTTACCCAAACTTCTATATCAAAGCTACTTTAGTATTAGGACTATCAAACTTGCTACTGGTTTCCCTAATTATTTTGGCTACCTTAACTTTAAATTTTCCACTACTTGGCATATTATAGCTCCACCCCTTATATTATAACTTACCTATTGAGATTACCTCCAAGCTTGGTTACTCCTATCTCAGAAAGACAAGTTGATACTTTTGAATGGCTGTGAACTGAAGCATTACTTAAATAACTTTGAGGCTCTAAACTCATCTGCTGTTTCTTTGCATCATCAACTTCTAATCTACCATCTCTGTTGTGTAATATCTGCTCTATTGGTTGATTTAATACAATATTTAGCCTGCTATTAAATTGAATCATAAACTTGTCAAACTTCTTCGGACTTAACTTGCCAGGACATCCCGCCTCTCTACCAGGACACGCCTTCTCTACATATGAATTTAAAATCCCTGAAATCTCATTAAATTTACCACTCATAACTTTTCCAGCAATCTCTTCCTGCATTCTCACATAATCAATATTTAATCGATGCATTGATACATCACTTTTTAATCCAGCTTGTTCTACTACTCTTTCAAATCCCTTTGTAATATTGAGTGCATAGCCCTGTGCTTCTAGTGGGGATATAGACTGATCTACTGTAGAAATATGCTTCTGACCTGTAACTTTTCTAATTAATAAATCAAGTAACATTATTGTACCATTAAAATCAACCTGTGATAGATAGTGATCTCCCATTTCTAGTATTGTATTTCCGCCACTAGGTTTAAATTCAACAGGTGTTTGCCTTTCACGCATTTGTTTTATATTTGCATTTACATAATCAATGTTGTCTCGAAAGAAACCTCCATTTTCTTGTTTTTTATCTGTACCATCAGATGGTAGTGTGGTACTTGTTGAACTACTACTACTTACCGAAGCTTTGGCAAATTGCTCATCAACTTGTGGTATTGAACTTGCAGTATTTGATGCTTCCTCAGATAAAGCAGCTCTAGAATAAAATAAACCACCTACAGAACCTTTTATCCACCCAAACAAATCATTTATCCATGAAGGTGGTCTTGCTCCACTACTTGTTGCTATCTCAGGTTGATCACCTAAATCTATAGCAAGAGGTTTACGCGATAAGTGATTATGATGACGACTATGATCTCCATGGTGATGACGGCGTTTGCGTTGTACAGGTTTTTCTCTTTCTTCCTTGATTTCCTCTAAATACTTTACAACATCATTATGTTCTTTCCAAGAAGCAAGCTCCAGCGATGTTTTATTATCCTTGTCTTTAACCTCAAAATCAGCTCCTTCTTCTATAAGGTATTTTACCAGATCTAAATGACCATTTCTAGCAGCATAGTGTAGAGGAGTCCTACTAGTATTATCCTTAGCATTAATGTCAGCAACTTCCTTTATAAGATACTCCACTCCGGGTAAGCAACCTTCAAATGCAGCCCAGTGTAGAGAAGTCCTTCCATTACTACTCTTAGTATCAATATAAGCACCCCGTTTTATACATTCTTTAACTTTATCAAGGTCTCCGCTTTTTGCAGCATTCAATAATTCTTTATCTAGATCTAATTGTGCTTGCCTTAAAACTTCCTCTATATCTTTGTAACCACTTTGAGCCAATTCTAAAGGTATATCACCATCCATGTCTCTAGCCTCAATGTTAGCGTGCTTATCAAGAAGAAATTTTACTATATCCAATCTGTTCATCCTAACAGCAAGATGTAAAGGTTTGTTATTATAGTCGTCTTGAGACTCAATATTAGCACCTTTATCAATAAGAAATTTAACCATATCCAAATTTCCCTCTTTAACAGCAAAATGTAAAGGTGTTCCCTGATACGTTATTTCATTATTAAATTTAGCACCCTTACTAATGAGAAGTTCTACTGCACTCCATTTACTTTTTTGAGCAGCAAAAAGTATAGGTGTCCAACCATTCCTATCTAGAAGCTCAATCCTAGCACATCTACTAAGAAGAAGCTGAATCATATCTAAGTTACCTTCTTGAGCAGCATAGTGTAAAGGCGTAGAACCATACATATCTTGAGCATTAATATTAGCACCATAATAAAGAAGGAGACTCACTACACTCAATTTTCCTGATTGAGTAGCGAAAAGAATTGGTGTATAACCAAAATTGTCTTGAGTTTCAATATTAGCATTATAATCATCACAAAGAAGGTTTATTTTTCTCAGATCACCTGCTTTGGCAGCAAGATGTAAGAGTGTTCTACCAAATTTGTCTTGAACCTCAATGTTATTACTATTTGGAATTTCTAAAGACGTAGAATTTTCTTGTAAGTTACTTATCAAATCTGAATTATGTATTTTACCAAGGTAGTTTATTACATTAGAATAACCACCACAAGAAGCATAATATAGAGGCGCCCAGCCATCATGATCTTTAATATTAACATCAATTTTTTCTTCGTCTATAAAATATTTTACTATATCTAGTTTACCATTGTAAGCAGCATAGTGAAGGGGAATTCTACCACTATTATCTTTAATTTTTAAACTACTTTTTTCACCTACCACAAGATATTTTACTACATTTAGCTCGCCCCCATAAGCAGCACAATGCATAAGAGTTCGGCCATCGCTATACTTAGCACTTAAGCTAGCTCCTTGACTTACAAGATCTTCAACTTTGCTAAGATTTCCATATTGTGCTGCAATCAATAATTCTTTATCTAATTGCACTTGTTTTAAATGCTCTACAATATTATTGTGTTTTTGATCAGTAGCAATATCCAGCAATGTTTTACCACCTTTGTCTTGAGTATAAACGTCAGCTCCCCTATCTACAAGGTACTTTACTACACCCAAGTGACCATTCCAAGAAGCACAGTATAGTGGTGTTCGACCATATCTATCAAAATCATCGATGCTCATTCCCTTGCTGAGAAAAAAATCTATAATGTCTTTGTTATTGTTTTCAGCGGCAATGTGTATAGGTTTTCTGCCAAAAATGTTCTCAGCGTTAATATCAGCACCCTTTTCTATTAAAAAGTTAGCAACTTCTAAGTAGCCTCTCCATGCAGCAAAATGTAGCGGTGTCCAACCATTTTTATCAGTATCATTAATATCAACACATTTGCTAATAAGGTACTTTAGTATATCCAAATTACCACTATAAGAAGCATCACATATAGAGGGGCCACAACGATGATCTTTACCCTCTAAACTAACACCATTTTCAACAAGGTATTTAAATATACCAAAGTGACCTTTTAATACAGCATTGCGTGCAGGGGTATTACCATCTCTGTCTTCAGTATTAACATTAGCTCCTTGATTAACAAGGCCTGTTACTTCACTAATATTGCCAACTTTTGTTACATTCAACAATGCATGATCTAATTGTGCTTGCCTTGAAGCCTTTACTATATCTAAACTAGAACCAGCATCTGCATTTCTCACTTTTCTTACATTAGACCCACAATCTTCAATCACCCACATCCCTTGCGGAACCTGACCTCCTGGAATCCAAGTAAATCCTCTACGCCTATCATTGTCATATTTAGCATAATTAGCAGCATATAAATATTCATTAAGCTTAACATTCATTATAGAACAGTTATCACCATCAGGTCCAAGCTTCCACACATCTCGTGCAACTCTTCCTCCTGAAATCCAAGTAAATACCATTCGTCTATCATTATCATAATTAAAATAGTTACCAGCAGCATACAAGGTTTCATTAAATGCAACATTCACTATATAAAAATTGTCACCATCAAGTTTAATCTTCCACCTAAACTTATCACTTTTTTCATTCTTTGGAGTCCAAGTAAATGCCATTCGTCTGTCATTATCATAATTGAAACATTTGTTAGCAGCATATAAATATTCGCCCTGATAAACATTCTTAATACATACTTTTGAAGCAAATATTGCATTCCTTACTGATTTTGGTAATCTATTTTCTAGCTTTTCAAGGCTAGATCTTTTTTCTAAAGGAACATTAGGATAATCCTTCATCTCCATTGCTTCTTTAATGTAAGAAGCTAACTTAAATATTGCATTATCATTTAGATCACCACTCTTTTGCATTGCATCAAATACAGCTATGTAACCTGAAATCAACTGACCAATATCACCATGATTATGTACACAGCTTAATATTTTTTTCGTATCTACTCTTCCATATGCATCATCTACAACTTCTTTAATTATATCATCAAACAGCTTTCCATCTGATTTATAAATTTCATTAGCAAGTTCATTAACTGAACTATACCTATTATGCAACATGCCATCCTTTAGCTTCTCTTTTGCTACACTTTTTATTGAATATCTTAACTTCTCTACAAAAAACTCTGCCCATCTTTTTACATTAGGTGCAG
>CACPSE010000047.1:0-8365 GCA_902636535.1 uncultured Wolbachia sp.
ATTCCACTATTAACTATTGCATTCCTGAGCATTTTGATTCATCATTTCCTTTGTGAAAAACATTCCAAACTTTCTCTCCACTTTTTCTGGGTAAGGTCAGTTTACTTTCTTCAAAAACAGTACATATATTCGTGAGAGCTTTTTACGTAAAATGGGGGTTTCAAAAACAAAAACATAAAATTATTCCAACAAAGCCAAGCAAATTGGTTCATATGTAAATTTAGCAAAAGCAAGCCAATATAGGTAGTTTTAGCGTATAGTAAAATTATTATAAAGAAAAGTTCGCAAGGAACGAGCGGTTAGGGGAGTACCGATGCGAAGAACAGGAGTTCGTAGTAGCGAAGAAGTTTCTGTAATGGAAATGGAGCGAAGGAGCTGAGTTATTCAGTTTTATTGGTTGGGCAACCAGAAATGGGAGGAACTAACAAATAAAACGAGGCCATCAATTATATGGCTGAATAATGGGAGCTGTGTGAACTGAGAGGTTCATGCACAGTTCTGCGAGGTGCTGGTAGGGAAGTTCCGCCGGTCTACTCTCCCAGAAGAGAGTGCTGGAATAACAGAAAAATCTAATCTATTTTCTCTTGATGAATAAACCTCGGTAGAGTATAGTAGCAGTGCGTTTATATAGATTCTAATGAGTAGTTTAGTTTTGATTTATACAACTTTTTCAAATTTTGAAGAAGCTAAAACTGTTTCTGAAGAATTGTTAAACGAGAAATTAATTGTATGTGTAAATATATTTCCTGAAGTAAATTCTCTGTATTTATGGAAAGGTAAAATTAGTAATAGTTGTGAAGTAGTAGCAATTATGAAAAGCAAAAATGATCAAGTTGATAAAATTGTAGAAAAAATCGAAGCAATGCATTCTTATGATCAGCCAGCTATTGCTGTGATGCCCATAGAAAGAGCAAATAAATCTTTTACTAATTGGGCTAATAGTGTTATTGATGTAAGTAGTATTGGGGTGTAGCCAAGTGGTAAGGCAGCGGTTTTTGATACCGCCACGCGAAGGTTCGAATCCTTCCACCCCAGCCATGTTGAAGTGGGTGTGAAATGATATCACTTTTCTATAGATTAAGATTATTAAATTATATATTAGGTAGTCTAAAAGATATAACTGTGAAACTGTTTCTCTTCACAATGTATCTTTACACATTCAGCATTGTACTCATGTTTCTCAGCAATGGTTTTTGGTATGCTGTAGAATTTGGCTCTTTAAAAAATGCGTTTTACTATTTGTTTCAATATTGCAAATTGTATTATGAAAACAGGGAAGATCTCGGTTATGGAATTTCTATTCGAGTGTTAGTAGCATTCCTTACTCCGCATTTTCTCTATAAGTTGTTCCTTAGCACAGGCTGGAAGTCCTTTTTAAAGGAAAAGATAATACGGATACTTATGTTCATAATCACAAGAAGAAAAAAGGGTAGTAGCAGTAGTAAACCAAGTGGCAGTAGTTATAGTGACAAGAATAATTACAGCAATAACAGTGGTAACAATGAGCGTCAAGCTCAAGATGCAAAGCGAAAAGTAAACATGATAAAGCAGCTATTAATCAAAGATATAGAGGCAACTATAGATAGGAGATTGAATGATATTTTTTTCGGTAAAAGGAGTAAACCTCATTGAAAAGGCTTTATCTAGTAAGGCTTTTTAAAATTGGTTGTATTTTGTTTTTTACGTATACCGGATCACAATCAGCCAATATACATGTGTGCACAAAATCTTGACTAAGGTCTGACAACCAAGAAATCGCTTTACGTTTTTCCACCAAGCTTTCTGTTTTTTTACAGTTACTTGTTGCATCAATCGTTGCCTGCGCTATTACTGATTTCCACAGTATACAGTACCGTTGTATATCATCTGACGTACTATTTGCTTCGTAATGGAGAAAAAATTCTTTAAAATTGAAGTTATTTGACATAATGATACCTCTTTGGATTGAAATTTGAAATGATTTGAGTTTATGTCGCCACAGCAGATCCCGCTAACACGTAGCGGGATACTTGACCTTTACAGGGATGACGGTTGTCGTTTAGCTATAAACATTAAGAAATTTACCAAATAAAAAAAAGGCAAAAGAAGCCCCGTGGTGGTTGGCTATTTACTATGTACTAAAATATCGGCGTTTTTTTTATTCTAAAACGCTTGATTAAGAGCGATTTAGCTGCTTTTAACTTGCAACTAACCTACACCGCAAGTGTTTAAGAAATTTACTAAGCAGGAAAAAAGGCAAAGAAAACCCAGAGTAGCTAGTATTCAAATTCTCCCTTGTCAATTTGACGTTTTTTGCTGTCTTAAACAGCACGTTTCGGCTTATATAGCTAGAAATTTTTAAAGACATGCGATGCACGTAGTGCAAAAATTAAACATGAGACGCCAAATACCCTAAGTTTTTTGTCATTAACCTGCACAGATTGCGGAGATAAATAAATAGCTTCACTATCATGATAAGAGGACTGGCGGAGTTTGTCAAGGAAGTTTTTCGTTTCTATTCCCAATAAAAGTTTGTTATATGGTTATGCAAGAAGTCTAATTGGTATAACCATGCATAAATGCTATTTTCGGCAAAATCTTTTACAACACTCAAAAACAAAAACTTGATTTTCGCAGCTAAATAGTGAACCATCAAAAGCACGTATAAATATCTACAATGAAAGAAAAAACTTTCACAATCATCGATGGCTATGGTTTTCTTTTCAGAGCTTACTATGTACTACCTCACTTAATTACCACAACAGGAATGCCAATAGGTGGTGTATATGGCTTTCTGAATATGGTTCTTAAGTACATTGCCCATTCGGACTACTTAACTATAGCACTTGATGCAGGGAAAAAGAATTTTAGGCACGATTTATATCCTGAGTACAAAGCAAACAGAGTAACACCTCCTGAGGATCTAATGCCACAGTTCACCATACTGAGGGAAGCGGTAGAAGCTTTTAACCTCAGCTATGAAGAAATTGAAGGTTATGAAGCAGATGACATAATCGCAACACTAGCTGCAAAATACGCCAACCACCAAGACTTGAAAGTGGTAGTAGTCTCATCAGATAAAGATTTGTTCCAGCTTTTGAATTACAATATTTTAATATTTGATCCCATGAAAAATATATACATAGATGAAAAACAAGTAATAGAAAAATTTGGTGTAAATTCAAACAAACTTCTTGATTTATTTTCTCTAACTGGTGATGCATCTGACAACATTCCAGGCGTTCCTGGGATAGGTCCAAAAACTGCAGCTAAATTATTGGATGAATTTGATTCATTGAATAATATTATAAAAAACACCGATAACATCGAGCAAACGAGGATTCGCAATATTCTCACCGAACATAAGGAAAAAGCACTAATTTCAAGAGAACTTTTATCACTATGCGAGAAAGTAGACCTTCAGCATGATATTGCAAAATATGAAGTCCATTCTCCAAATATGGAGAAATTATTATCCTTTTTAAAGAAGTATGAATTCAATTCTTTAATAGGTAAAATGGAAAAGCTTTTTTCCTATAATGGGTCTAGCACAAAAGAGAAAATAGAATATAGTAGTGAAGAGTTAGAGAAATTTTTGGAGCATTGTAGATATGAAGGCAAAATTGCAATTCATTACCACCTTGAAAACAATGTATTAAGTCTATCTTATAGCGAAAGTAATATTTTTTATATAGAGCAAGACAGCATACAAGATGCACTCATTATAATTAACTCAACTTTACTCTCAAATGGGGCGCTTAAAATAATACATAACATTAAAGAAATCAGGAAAATCTTCCCTACAGTAGAGAAGATGCTAGATTCAGTTGATGACTTGATGATAATGTCGTATAGCTTGGATACAGGAAAACACGATCACAGTATTCCAAACATAGTTGCGCATAATTTGAGCGGAAATACAGAAATTTTCTCGGCAAAAACTTTAATAGCAATTCATGAAAAGCTAAAGCAAAGGTTATTTCAGGAAAAATTGTTCACAATTTACGAGCGCTTCGATAAGCCACTTATGAAAGTAATATTTGATATGGAGAAAAATGGGATATTACTGAACATACAAAAATTACAGGAGCTGTCCGATAAATTTCAGCAGGTAATTGCCGTGCTTGAAGATGAGATATATAATTTGGCAGGAGAAAGATTTAATATTGCTTCGCCAAAACAATTAAGTGATGTTTTGTTTAACAAAATGGGGCTTAATAAAAAGAAAAAGTCAAAAAAATCTGGATCGTATAGCACCAATTATGAAGTTCTAGAGGCACTCGAAGAAGAAGGGGTAGAAATCGCAAGTAAAATCTTAAATTGGCGACATTTAAGTAAATTAAAAGGCACCTACACTGATGCATTAATAAAGCAAGTTGATCCACTTGATGGTAGAATACACACAAGCTTTTCAACAACTGCAACTGCAACTGGAAGGCTGAGCTCCAGCAATCCTAATTTACAGAATATTCCTATCAGAAGCGAAGAGGGAAATCTTATCAGACAAGCATTTATTGCGCCAAAAGGGCATAAGATAATTTCTGCTGACTATTCACAAATAGAGTTAAGACTACTGGCACACGTTGCAAACGTTGCAGCATTTAAAGAAGCTTTTGCAAACAGGCAAGATATTCATGATATCACCGCAAGGCAAGTTTTTGGAGTGCAAGAAATAGATGAGCAATTAAGACGCAAAGCAAAATCCATCAATTTTGGAATTATATATGGCATTAGCCCATTTGGTCTTGCAAAGCGGCTTGGAATTACCATTGCGGAAGCTGCTGAATACATTAATTACTATTTTTCCTGTTACCCAGAAATAAAGGCCTATATGGAAAAAGCAGTGTCTATCGCAAGATTGCATGGTTATGTAGAAACTTTGTTTGGCAGGAGAGGCTTTGTAAGAGACATAAACAATACAATTCCTTATATAAGACAATTTGCAGAAAGGGCAGCAATAAACGCACCACTGCAAGGAACCGCTGCTGATATAATAAAACGTGCGACAATTCAGCTTTTTGACCAATTGAAAGTAGGTAAAATAATCCTCCAGGTTCACGATGAACTACTGGTTGAAGTAGAGGACGAAAAGGTACAAGAAACAGCAAAACTTATGAAAGATATAATGGAAAATGCAATAGAAATTTCTGTACCACTTGAAGTAGAAATAAAAGTTGGCGACAACTGGGGTCTAAATTCCCTTAATTATGACTTAAACATCGTGAATTCTAGGAGTATAAATCATTTGAACTAATACGAAAAATATGTTAGAATAGAACATAGCAAATGCAAATAGGTCAGCCATGATAGGCCCACAAGTAAAAAGTTCAAAACCTCCAAAGTTACCTACTCAGGTAACTAACAAAGATGAGAAAGTTTTTAAATTTGAAAAAGAGAAACATCAGTTAATCTATCGTACTTTCCTAGATATTTTTAAAAATCCAGAAAAACTAGAAGAGCAAACGAAACAGGAAATAGAAAAGAAGGAACAGGAAATAGAAAAGAAGAAACAGAAATTGAAAGAAAAACAAAAATTACAGAGTGATCTGAAGTCATTAAAGGAACGGTTACCTCGATTACAGGATGAAAATGAAAAGAAAATTTTTACTTTTGTATTTGAGAATAGTGGAAAGATATTCAACAATGTCAATCCAGAAGATATAAAATCACTCAGTGAAGAGAATTTTTCTCAGTTTTTACTTTCCGTATTTGAGAAAATTAGGGAGAAAAAATTAGCTAATGAGGAGAATCTCAAGAATGGTAAAATAAAAGAAGTAGTAGATGACTGTGTAGCTGATATACGCGGTACAGAAGCTAAAGATTCATCCATAAAGTTCGTATTGGAAATGCCGCTGCTGCTAATTGGAGGGATCAAAATAGACCCGAAAAATATTTCTGGCTCCTTTATGGATGGGGTGAAAGAAAAAATACCATTCTTAGGTAAAGACAAAAAAGAGGAAGATGAACCACCACTTAGTGATGAAGAGATGGTAACAACGTTCTTAAGCAAGATCTTTTTTCCTGTCCTTCTTTCCACTATTCCAATGTTAATTTTTGGTCCTACTACACTCGGAGTAGTTGTTGCTGCTATTGGTGCAATATTCGTCATAAAAGGAGGAGTGGGGGTTCTTTTTTCAAATGACAAAAAAGGTACTTTGTATGACCATAGCTCACAAGATAAAGATGATACAGAAAAGAGAGCAAAATTGAATAAAAAAATTTGCGATGGTATCAATAAAATTTTAGGAACCCCAGTCGAGAAGGCTAAAGGGAGTGAGCAACCCATTTCTGTTTCTGAACAAATTTCCCAAGGAAAAGAAAAGAGTGAACAACAACCTGTTCCTGAGCAAATTCCCCAGGAAAACAACAGGGGAAACGAAAAGAGTGAGCAGCAAGATCGATTTTGGGCAGGAAAGGAAAACAAACGAAGGGAAGAGACCATAGAGCAGCAACCAAGTAAGACCTAGGTTTGCCAAAAAGTGAGTTGTGTAAGAGATCTGCTATTATTCTATAGCACATACAACAGGAGTATGGTCAGACGGATTTTCTAGCTTACGCAATCTATCATCTATGTAGCATGTTTCCAATTTATCTACAGCTTGTGGCGATAACAGCATATAATCTATTCGCATTCCTTGATTATTTCTGAGTGAATTGCCTTGATAATGCCACCAAGTGAATTGTTGCAAATTTGGGTGAGATATTCTAAACGCATCTTTAAACCCAAGATTCAAGATCGCTCTTAACTTCTCACGTTCTCTTATATGAAAGCACGCTTGGCCATTCAATAAATTTGAATCAAAAACATCAATTTCATCCGGTGCAATATTATAATCGCCAGCTATAATAGTTAACTCTTCATTCTTTAACAAAGTGCTCATCCTTTCATATAGATTATCAAAAAACTTGAGTTTATATTCAAATGCTTGAGAGTCCAGGCTTTGACCATTTGGCACGTATACACTTCCTACCCTTACCTTCTGATTATTGTGCTTTATTATGCACTCTATATAACGCGCTTCTTGATAACCTTCTACGATATCAATCTTAAACTTCTCCAGTATTGGATATTTAGATAAAACACAAACGCCATTTCTTGCAACTTGTCCATAGATAGCATATTCATATCCTAACTTTTCTATCTCCGCATAAGGAAATTGCTCTTCCGTACATTTTATCTCTTGCAGCAAAACTATATCTATCTGACTATCAACTATAAAACTACAAAGTTGGTTAACTCTTTTACGTATGGAGTTTACATTCCAAGTTGCAATCTTTAGCATCAACAATCCTTATTAATTATATCAATTAAACTCTCCCCAGTAGGTAACCTCGATGTTATAATTTTTTTCCATTTGATTAACTTTAAACTATCAGCAATGTTCTTACTCATAGTATATGCAACTGTATTATTCATCGCATGAGATAGCCCACTTTTTAGAACTAATGAACAAAATACCCTTGCTGTCTGTGAGGAAAAAAAAGCAACACCATCAATTTTACCATCCAACAGCAAATTTTTACACCTATTAGTTAGACTCCTTTTAATAATTGTTTTATAGAGTACAACTTCTCTTACATTAAAATCTTCTTCGGATAATCTCTTTTTTAGGTCACATGATACTTCTTGTCCCCTTATATACAAGAACTTTATTGCGTTTGAATAATGAGCTTTTATGAATGATATCAGACCATCAACGTTGCTGTCTGCTGAGATTATATCAGAAAATCCCAAATTTTTTGCAGTCTGCATGGTTGAATTACCAACTGTAATAATCGGAAAGTCATCCACTTTGCATATTTGACTAAAAGCCTTTACACTGTTTTTACTTGTGGATATTACAACGTCAAATTCGTGCGCAGATATATCAGGATTTAAGTGTTTTATTGTGAATACTGGTTCTATAAAAACTTTGTATCCATACTTTCTCAATATATTTCTTGTATTGAACGAATCCAATAAAGGCCTCGTTAATAAAATAGACTTCATTCTGATTTATTTCACTACCAGTAAAATAATATACTTTATACACAAATTACTAAATAAAAATTTTTATTTTTCAAATGATTAGACTTCTTGCATAACCTAGGAAAAAGGCAAATAGTTTTTAGGTTTACTGACGATTTGAAGAACTGTCACTCCAGCCTGTCATTAAAGTAGCTTGACACTGGTTTCTTTATGACGGCAGTGCGCCTATGATGTCATGCAAATAGCTGACACTGATTTCCATCCAAAAGGGTGTCATCTCAGTACCTTCTCCTGTCATCCGAGTAGCTTGACTACTTGGATCCAGAAGACTTAATTTTAACCAAATAATAAAGGCTAGATCCCAGTGTCAGCTACTTGGATGACACCCTACTTAACCGTCATACCTTAACATAGATC
>CACPSE010000048.1:0-7673 GCA_902636535.1 uncultured Wolbachia sp.
AAAAAACGCCAACTTAAAAAATGGATAGTGAATAACTAGCTACCCTAGGGTTTCTTTTGCCTTTTTTTCTGTTTAGTAAATTTCTTAACGTTTATAATTTAGATTAGTTGCGGCTTAAAAGCAGCTAAATCGCGGTTATTAAGTGTTTAGAATAAAAAAACGCCATACTTGAAAGTATAATGTAAGTAATTAGCCAACCACGGGGCTTCTTTTGCCTTTTTTTTCGTTTGGTAAATTTCTTAATATTTATACAGAAGGTGTCATTCCAGTGCTTGACACTGGAATCCAGTTCTTATTATACAGCTATCTGGTGTACTTATTTAAAATTAAGTTTTCTGGATCTCAGTGCCAAAGCACTGGGATGACACCCTTCCTGGCGGAGATTATTCTCAAATCACAATGTTCGTACAGTTGTGGAATGAATTGCGGTATGACGTAGGAAAACCTTAGCTATAGCTTTAGAACTCCCAAAAGGTCAGAAGCATTGAATGACTTGACAGAAAGTTCAAACCCATATAAAATGTCCTTATTTCTTATATGTTAGGTATAGTATCAATTGCCTCAGATCATGCTGGTTATGAATTAAAATCAGAAATAAAACCTTACCTGGAAGCCCTAGGTTACAGAGTAGTAGATCAAGGCTGCACTGCTAAGCAAAAGTGTGTAGATTACCCAAACTATGCTGTTAAAGTTGTAGAAGATATAACAAGCAAAAAAGCAAATTATGGGATATTAATTTGTGGTACAGGTTTGGGCATGAGTACTGTGGCAAATCGTTTTGAAGGAATCTACGCTGCTTTATGTAACAGTGTTGAGATCGCAAAATTAGCTCGCGAGCATGGCAACGCAAATGTACTGTGTCTTGGTGCAGGATTTACTGCGAGTGGATTAGCAAAAGACATAGTCAAACAATTCCTCGAAACAGAATTTTCAAAAGAAAGCAGACATAAAAAACGCCTTGATAAACTCAGCAATATAACCTCTAAGAAAAAAAAAACAAAAACTTATAACGAAGATGAAATATCAAAATTCGCTAAAATGGCAGGCCAGTGGTGGGATGAGAACGGCAAATTCAAACCATTGCACATAATGAATCCTGTTAGAGTATCTTACATTATTGAGAAAATAAAAGAGATAAAAAAATGCAATTTGAAAGAATTATCATTGCTTGATGTTGGATGCGGTGGTGGCATTTTGTCAGAGTCAATGGCACGCGTTGGCATTAACGTTGTGGGAATAGATGTATGTGAAGAAAACATAAAAGTAGCGCATTCACATGCAAAAAAAGTAGGGTTAAATATAGAATATATACACACCAGCATTGAAGAGCTAAGCAATGACAAGAAGTACGACGTGGTTCTGCTGATGGAAGGAGTTGAACATGTGGATAATTTAGAGCTTTTCATGAAAAAAGCGATAGAACTGCTAAAACCGGAGGGGTTAATCTTTATATCCACAATAAATAGAACTATTAAATCCTTTTGTCTTGCAATAATTGGTGCAGAGTACATATTAAATTGGCTGCCAAAAGGTACACATAACTGGAATAAATTTCTCAAGCCGTCAGAAATTGCAAATCACTTAAGAGAAAATAATGTAACGCTGCAAAACATGGCTGGCATGGAGTACAACGTAATAAAGCGTGAGTGGAATCTAACTAAAGGCGTGGATGTTAATTATATACTCTGCGGTTTGTTAGATTTAACTCTATAAAAGCACCATTTTCACTTCCAATACTTTGAAGGATCTTGGCCAGCTTTTATACAGTAGCCTTTATTAGTTAGCGCCCAACCGGAACGACAAGCATAACCTGTACCTACACGTTCATATCCAGGAGCAGCAACACACTTTCCATTCTCCAAGGTTTGACCTTTAAAAAGACAACAAACTTCTTTTTCTGTTACCTTTGTTACAATTTGAGGAGCACCAAAAAACACAGCAACAAACATACCCAGTGCGAAAAGTGCAGGCCAAGGCATTCTGCCAAATATTGCAAGTAAGCTTGAACCAATTATTACCACTGTAATCATTGGTTCACCTATTCCATGAACGTAACCTATTACATTACACATTACATCTGTTGCTCCATCAGCGTGTGCATCAAATGCATAGAAAACTATAAATAGAATTACAAGAAAATTTCTCATTGTTCTTTCAATAATCATGCCTGATTGTTCCTTATTTTAATAAAATTTCAGTAAATAGCTTTTTTCAAAAATTATGCTTAACCCAATCAATATTTATTTATTACTGCCTTTTTAATACTATAATTAACTCAGTTGATTTTTATCAAAATGCTAAACCATGGAACAATTCGAGAACTTTTACATCACCACGCCAGTATATTACGTAAACGATAAGCCGCATATTGGTCATGCATACACTTCTCTCTTGTGTGACGTGGTGGCAAGGTTCATGAAACTAGCTGGGAAAAATGTCAAATTTACCACTGGTACAGATGAACATGGACAAAAAATAGAAAAAGCAGCTAAAGCAAAGGAAATGCAGCCAAAAGAATTTACAGATGAAGTGAGCGTTTCATTTAAAGAATTGGCTAAGTTCATGAATTTTGAGTATGACGATTTTATTCGCACTACGGAGGAACGTCACAAAAAAGCAGTTATAGCTTTATGGAATAGACTTGAAGAGAGAGGGCAAATATATTTGGATTCCTATTCGGGTTGGTATTCAGTTCGTGATGAAGCATTTTATCAGGAGTCAGAGCTGATAGATGGCAAAGCACCAACAGGTGCTGAGGTCCAGTGGATAAAAGAAGAGAGTTACTTTTTTCGCTTATCAAACTGGCAAGAAAAATTACTGGAACTCTATAAAAATCAGCCAAGTTTTATCTTTCCTGAGAGCAGAAGAAATGAAGTGATATCGTTTGTAAGATCAGGGCTCATTGACCTCTCAATCTCTCGCACTAGTTTTAACTGGGGAATAAAAGTACCAGGTAATGACAAACACGTAATCTATGTCTGGATAGATGCATTAACCAATTATCTTACATCAATAGGTTTCCCTAGTACTGAAGGTGAGGAATATAAGAGGTTTTGGGCAGAACCAGAAACACAGATTCCAGTGTCAAGCACTGGAATGACACCAAACCAAGGGAAAACGCAGATTCCAGTGTCAAGCGCTGCAAACCTAGCTGACAACTCTTTCAACGTTCATGTAATCGGTAAAGACATATTGCGCTTTCATGCTGTATATTGGCCAGCGATTCTCCTTGCAGCAGCCCTGCCACTGCCAAAACAAATTGCAGTTCATGGTTGGTGGTTGAACGAGGGAGAGAAAATATCCAAGTCCCTTGGTAATGTCATAGATCCAATTGGCCTCGCTCAAGAGTTTGGTGTTGATCAGCTACGCTATTTTCTCCTCAGGGAAGCAAGCTTCGGCCAAGATGGCAACTTTAGTAAGAAAAATATGATCAGCCGGATAAATTCAGAACTGGCAAACAACATAGGCAATTTAGTACAAAGAACAATTTCATTTTTACACAAGCAATGTTCTGGAATTGTACCAACAATCGATCAAAGCCTACTTAAAGGTGAAGAAAGTCTTCCAGGTTGCAAAGCTATACTCGATCAAGTGATGAATCACCTATCAAAGCATGAATTTAACCATATCATACTTCTAATCATCAACATCTCTTCTGAAGCAAATGCCTACATAGACAAAAGTGCACCCTGGACACTAAGCAAAACTGACAGAGAGCGCATGAATTTAGTAATTTACAAGTTACTGGAATATATCAGGATAATAGGCATTTTATTGCAGCCAATCGTTCCCAAGTCAGCAGAGATGATACTAAATCAACTGCAAATTCCGAAAGAACAACGAGATTTAAAATCTTTGTGCGACGCGTGCGTAAGTTCAGGCATAACATTGCCTAAACCTACGCCGGTTTTTTTGAGGGTTGATGCTAAAGAGGGGAAATAGTGTAAAAACTATTTCTCCTGGATGGGATTATCTTTAGTTAACGACGGTGCACACCGCTGTCTACATATTCAAGTTAGGTGGCAAGTGCCTTAGTTACTTTAGCACAATATGGTTTAGTAACATCAGCACCTATCACTACTACTTCAGTAATTGCCGACTTAACCTTTCCTAGGCTCCATGCAAACCAGCCTTGACCATTTTCTTCTTTAGTTGGCTGACTTTCTGGGCTAGAAATCTCAGTACCTTTTTCATCACCAGATTCTGCATCATAAAATACATCCTGATCCTCAGAAAGACTCATTAAATAACTTTTAGCAGCATCAACATTTAAATGATCAGGTTGCTTAGGAACGTTATCAATATTTAAATAATCCAAACTATTAGCTCGTTGCTTTTGCTCACTGGAAAGAACCTCAAGATTTAAATAATCCAAACGAGTTAGTTCTTGCATGCTAGGTTTAGATCCATCTTCACGCTTAAACTGCTCTTCCGGACTAGAAACCTTAGTACCATAAATCCTACTGTACAAGCTGCTTCCAACGCTGTTAAGTGCTCCTCTTACAGATGCAATTGACGCATCATAAGTATTTTTCAAGCCACCTCCAATACCACTAAGTGTTCCTTTTGTAGACTCAGTTGATGGCACATAATTATCGTAAGCATATTTGCCAGAATACAAGACACCATTAACTGCTTCTTTTGCAAACCAAACAGCGCTATTAACTGTTCCTTTTGCAAGCTGAACAGTGCCATCAGCAATTGCCACTTTTAATTTGTCTTCTTCTATCTTTTTATTTTTTTCAGCTAGTTGAGTTTTTTGCTCAGAACTTTTCTGCTTTTGAGTGCGTACTTGATCTTTTAACTTAGAATTTTCTTCCTCTTGAGCTTCTACTTTATTTTTTAACTTAGAATTTTCTTCCTCTTTAGCTTTTACTTCCGCTTCTTTTTTAGCTAGTTGAGTTTTTTGCCCAGAAATTGTTTGCTCTTGAGCTTTCATTTTATTTTTTAACTCAGAATTTGTTTTGTTCTCACTAATTGCTTGATACGAAAGTGCAATAGCTACAGCAGAAAATACAGCACCACCAATAATAAATGGAAGGCCAACACTTAATGCTGCAACTGGAGCTAAGGAACCAATATAAGGAGCTGCAGCAAACACTCCAGATGCTAATAAAGTTAAAGCAGCCAGAGTTCCAGCTATATAATAGGGTACATTGTTTTTATTCATCATCTCACGTATTATAAAATATAATACCATTATAAAAGGATTTTTAAGAAGTTGTCAAGCTATCTTTACATAAAAAAAATAATTGATAAACTTGGGAACAAGAAGATTGCTGTCAAGCTATGAACTATGCCTTTCCGTGTAATCTTTAAATGCACCTCTGTTAGAGTCAAAATATAGCTTCACACTGCCAATTGGCCCGTTCCTCTGCTTTGCAATAACAAGCTCTGCAATATTTCTAATTTTCTCCATTTTCTCTTGCCATTCCCGATGTTTATTGTTTCCTTCACTTGGTTGCTTTCTCAATTCGTAGTATTCTTCTCTATAGAGAAACATTACTATATCTGCGTCTTGCTCTATGCTCCCTGAATCACGTAAATCGGAAAGTTGTGGTTTTTTATCATCCCTCTGCTCAACAGAACGAGAGAGCTGAGATAGTGCAACAATGGGAATATTTAGCTCCTTTGCAATTGCTTTCAAACCCTGCGTCACTTCCGAGATTTCTTGCACTCTATTTTCATTACTCCTTTTTGTTGTTCCTCTGATTAGCTGCAAATAATCAATGAATACCACTTCCACATTATATAATTGATACAGCAAACGTATTCTAGTACGAAGAGCACTAATTGACAGCGCAGGAGTATCATCTATTAGGAAAGGTATTTCAGATAACTCTGTACTAGTATTGATAAATTCATGCAATTCAAAATCACTAATTCTCCCAGTTAATGCTTTATAATAACTAATCCCTGAATCTATAGTAATCAATCTTGAAGTTAATTGCTCTGCTGACATTTCAAGTGAGAAAAACGCTACATGGTGTTGTTTATCTGCTCTTTTTTGCAACATCTTACAAGCATTAAGTGCGATGTTTAGCGCCAATGCTGTTTTACCCATAGAAGGCCTTGCAGCTAGAATTAATAGGTCAGATTTCTGCAAACCACCAAGAAGTTGATTTAGATCTTGAAGTCCGGTTGTAACGCCTAGCGCTTCTGGATTATTTTTCAGTGTGCTGATCTTCTCAACTACGTCTTTAATTGAACTTGCAAGTTTTATATATGTTTTCTCACCTTGTTTTTTTACTGCCAAATTGAACAATTTTGTCATTGCTTGTTCAATTTGCGCCTGCGCAGGATTTTCAATATCGTAGTTGTAGCTATCACCAACTATTTCTTGCCCGAGCTTAATTAAACATCTCCTTAAGTAAGTATCACGGATTATTCTAGTCAAACTATAGATATCAAGTGCAATACTTGCCTTCGCTGCAAGCTTTGCTAAGTACTCTACCCCACCACATTCGGTAAATGCTTTGTCGTGCTCAAAAAACATCTTGAGGCTCAGTTCATTGGCAATTATGCCATGTTTCCTGGTTTTGGATATTTGCGTAAAAATACTTTGATGTAATGGATCATAGAAATTCTCCGCTGTGATTGTGTCTTCAACCGCATCACAGATTCTATTATCACGAATCATTGCACCAATAAGCATCTGTTCAGCTTCTAGATTATGCGGTAATTTACATATTTCCTTGTCTACACTTCTTGAACCCAAGAGACTAGCTAATTCATTCATTTTAAGTTTTGAGAGTAACTGTTGATTATTGTAGAATATTTAGTCCTCATTTGAAAGATGTAAAGGCAAAAAAATTTGACTAATTCCGTGTTGCCTATAGCATTAAAACTTAATGCCCCTGTGGTGGAATGGTAGACACGGCAGACTCAAAATCTGTTGCTTGCAAAAGCATGCTGGTTCAAGTCCGGCCAGGGGCACGTTAAATATTGGAAAGTGTATATATGTTACATAAATTTTTTGATCGTTTATTTTCTATTTTTTCTTCTATAAATGTTATTCAAAATGTGAAAAAGGATGAAAATGGAATGTGTTATGTAACGGGCCTCAGGCGCTATATATCAGTATTGCTTGATTTGATTATTATCGTTTTGTCCTTGCAGTTTTGCAGCCAAGCCTTAAATCAGCTCTTTATGAACTCAGAGGGTAGCAGAATATTAAGTCAAATTGCTGCAAAATCCCAAATGCAAGTGCCACTTTCTATAGAAGAAAAGGCAATGCAGAGTAGATTTGTAAAATTAATGATTCTAAATCAAATAGTCCAGTTTATTATGCTCTTTTGCTATGTAATATATATGTGGGTAAGGTTTGCTGCTACACCTGGAAAACTATTATTTGGGCTCAGAGTTGTGGATGCACAAACCTTCGGAAAAATGACTTTAAGGCAAGCAACCAAGAGATTTTTTTCCCTCATACTATCAGTTGCACCATTATTCTTGGGCTTTTTATGGTCAAATTTCAACAAACGCTGCCAAACTTGGCACGATAAGATCGCAGGCACAGTGGTTGTCACGAGTAAAAGCCTCAGAAGGCAGAGCTAAAATTACTTGACAAACTCCGCCAGCGCCCTTATCATGAAACTGAAGCTATTGTATTTGCTTTCGCCAATCTGCAGATTAAAAGGTAAGGATTACTTAATGTATCGGCGTCTTATGTT
>CACPSE010000049.1:0-7640 GCA_902636535.1 uncultured Wolbachia sp.
ACTGCTCATGAGCTTTGGTACATCCTTTGCTTCAGGTGGCATATAAATTATTGCACGTGTACGGCTATCACGAATAACGTTTTGACCATCACGATAAGGGGTTGGTTTTACTTTAGGTTTTCCACTTGCCATTACTAGAGCATGCAGTGTTTGAATAGCCTTCTCAGTAATAGGTATTCCTCTTGCTGCCCATTGTTCAACTTGGGTTAAAGCTGCATAATATCCTTTAACCTCATTTTCATCTCTCCTATATTTTGGAAAGTGGCTTTTACCACTTAAAACCTCTTCAATCTGTTTAGGCTCAAGTCGATTTCCTTCAATCATAGTAGAATAGTGTGTGGTATAAAGCCGTGCAGTTTCACGAAGGGACGAGAGCATCGATACAGTGAGTGGCAAATGTAACACTTTTTCTTTTGCTGCTTCAATCCTCATAAGGCAATTAGCAATTTTAGAAGTAATCGTATAATTTGGCATCGGCATAATATCTGCATTACATTATTTCTATATTATGCTGATAAAATGCAGATAATACAACATTTACACGACGCCGACCATAAACAGCAATAAATTCGGCTGATTGAGAAAGAAGTTTGTCTTGTAGAATAGCTATTTCTTTTTCTCTACCAATTATTGGCTCGTTCATATGTTTATTCCGCGGAGTTTATCAAAATTATACACAGCGGAATAAAACAAACAACTTAAATCTATGCTCCGCGCGCCTCTGCTACCAAGTCTTCTGATGAACTTTGTGGTAATGTGCTTGAGTTTCATTGTACGTAAAGTTTGTACTTGCAGCAAAATTGGCTATAAAATACACTTGATACAAATGTTTTTATGTATTAACATTAGATGCTTCTTTTAATATACAGATAAATGTGTACTAAAAGTTTTATGTTGTAGGTTTTTAAATAAATTGTATGTCTAGGGTATCGTTTTTATTAATTTTAATAATAGTAATAGCAAGTTTGCCAATAATAAATAATTGGCTCTCAAATCGCAGCCGAATGCTAAGCGATGATTATATAGGTGAGAAATTAGATGATTATATCAGTAGAAATTTTGATAGAATTATAAATATTCTCAAAGAGCAGTCGATTAGAAGTAATCATGCTGCTCGAGATAACGCGACTAAAGGTAAAATTTTACAGTACAAAAATGAAATATTCGACTCCGCTTATCCTTACTCAGGAAATGAAAATAGTAGTGTTGTAGCTGCAGGCTTCTTTGACTATTCTTGTGGATATTGCAAAGCTATGAAGAATGATATAAAGCAGTTAATTAACGACGGTAAAATTAAGTATATCTTTAGGGATGCTCCAATACTTGGTAATGACTCTTTAAGGGCAGCAAAAAGCGCTTTAGCTGTTTACTTTATTGATAAAGAAAAATATTTCGATTTTCACTATTCTGCTTTAAGTCACAAAGGAGGATTTTCAGACGAAAGCATATTGGATATAGTGAAAAGCATAGGGATTAATGAAGATGATTTTAATAATTCCATGAAAAATAATGCGGACAAAATTGAGCAAATGATAAACGACAGTAAGCTCCTAGTAAGAGATTTGGGAGTAGGTGGCACACCTTTTTTAGTAATGGGAGATAGCCTGTTTGTAGGAGCAACTGATTTGGATGTATTACGCAAAAAAGTAGATGAATTAAGTCACAAGCAAGGCTGTTTCAATTTGCCATAAAATTTTATTTTTTTGCTTGACGACTCAAATGAACCTGAGTATAGTAATTGTGGGTGTGACAGCAGTTTAAGGTATTATCTTAGTGGTCTCATCTACTTTCCATAGCGTCATTTACTATGTGAAACGCTTTCAAATTACAACATTTTCTTCAACCAAACTATTTTACTTTCATAGGAGGACATATGTCATTTACAGAAATTAGATTTCCAGAAAATATATCTTATGGTTCCACTGGAGGACCGGAATTTTCCACTGACGTTGTAACAACTCATAACGGTTGTGAACAGCGCAACATCAATTGGTCTCATGCACGCACTAGATACAACATAGCTTACGGGGTCAGATCAAACGAGCAGCTAACAGAACTCATAACATTTTTTCATGCACGAAAAGGTAAAGCAATAGGGTTTCGTTTTAAGGACTGGTCGGATTTTATAGCCATCAATCAAGAGATTGGTATAGGAGATAACAAAAAAACGACTTTTCAGCTAATCAAAACTTATGTAAGTGGGGAAGATAAGCATATACGTATGATCAAAAAGCCAGTACATGGGACAGTAAAGATTTATTTAAATGGTAAAGAAAAGAGAGAATATTCAGTAAACTATTCAACTGGAGAAATAACATTTATGAAGCCACCAGTAAAAGATGCGATAATCACTGCGAGCTTCGAATTTGATGTGCCCGTACGCTTTGATACAGATTACTTAAACGCTTCTATTGATGACTATGGAAGCAATAGCTGGAATAATATCCCCTTGGTGGAAGTGAAATTTTAGTTATAAGCGAGCATAGATCCACATCATAGTAGGGCTACTAGTCACCATCAATTGAAAAAATTAAGCACCACTGAGGCTCTATATTTAAATGAGCCTTAGTATATGCAATTATTTTAAACTTTATCACCAGCTATATACTACAATGTTGCTGAGCTTTGCTAACATTTACACTTGAAGCTTGGGGAGATTCTAACTCAGTGCTTTTTTCTTCCTGCAAAATAGAAAGCTTCAACAACTCCTTTAGAGTTGATTTTGCAAGTGTTTTATCATCTTTGTTTAAGATGTAGTCTAGCATGCCGTTTTTCTGTAAGAGATTAACAAAATATCTATCTCCCTCATTAAGAACCTCTATCTTGTTAATACAAGATAATACTAAATCCGAATTCTTTGTTGCTAAAATTCCATTCAAAAAGATATCTAATTTTGTTTTATCTTCAGTTAAGTCTTCAGCTAACCTATTTCTGATATTCTCATTGTCAAACACAATGTACTCGAGGTACGAGGAAGGCTCAATAAGTATAAAGTCCTCTAAAGGCACTAGTTCTGGATAGGTGCCAGCGTAATCAAGTATGCCACACTCAGTAATACACCCTCCTTTTCTTATAACACAGCAATTGAGACGACCATGATACATTGATAACAAAGAAAAAAGACGTATTATACTTGTACCTCTATCTTTCATTTCCTCGAAAAGCTTCCTATCATTTATTAATTTGTGCAAAATGTAATCCATAGCAGAGTAACCCTGGTCGCTAGTACTGTTCTTTTGAATTAGCTGAGGCCATTTAAAAATGGCCTCAGCTAATTCGATAGATTCTTTATCCTCATCTACGAAAGCTTTTTCATTTCTATTTAACTGTATGATCTCAGCTTTGCTATTGCTGCGTAGACTAGTTTGCCCTATTAACCTCTCAAATATTTCTGTATTCATATATATCCTATATTAATTAAAGTAAATATTAATGATATTTACTTTTTAAATAAAAATAAATGAAAATTTTAATAAATATTGTAGCTTTTTAATAGAATAAAAATCTTTTATATTTGCTTGAGTACCAAAAGGGCTTTATTGGTGTGATACGTTTTCTACCGCGCCTGGCTGCAGTGCCCAGCGTCAAGATCTGATGAACAATGTTCGCTTGCCAGCTTTCGCTTCAATATTTGCACAATTGTGCTAGATCCCCTGCATAACCTGCTTTAAAATCTCCTCCTGTTGCTGAGCATGTACACTAGAATAACCACATGCAGGAGATGCAGCAGCAGGTCTTGCGATACACTTAGGTCTTTTTGCTTGAATATTGAGATTGGATAACACTTCCTCTATCAATGGGTTGACAAAAAACCATCCTCCCATATTTTTTGGTTCTTCTTGACACCATATAATTTCAGCGTTCTCGTATTTCTCAAGTTCACTGCTTAGTTTATCGGCCGGAAACGGATAGAATTGCTCCAAACGTATTACTGCTATATCGTTTATTTTTTGTGCTTCACATACTTCAATTATGTCGTAGTAAACTTTACCACTGCATATTACAACTTTACGTATTTTATCATTTAGAACCAAATCTGTTCTATATTCTGGGATTACCGTGAGGAATTTTCCTTCAAAGTCAGATAGGTTAGAAACTGCTCTTTTATGACGCAATAGTGATTTAGGTGTAAACACTACTAAAGGCTTGCGAAAGTCTCTGTGGATTTGCCTGCGTAAAGCATGAAAATAATTTGCTGGAGTAGAGCAATTAACAACTTGCATGTTATCTTCTGCGCAGAGTTGCAAAAATCTCTCTATACGTGAGGAGCTATGCTCAGGTCCCTGTCCTTCATAACCATGAGGCAGCAATAAAACTAGACCGCTTGATCGCAACCACTTTGTTTCTGCAGATGCGATAAACTGGTCGATCATAATTTGTGCACCATTTGCAAAATCACCAAATTGTCCTTCCCAGAGCACCAGTGAATACGGGGAATCAAGGCTATATCCATATTCAAAGCCCATTACAGCATACTCTGATAAAGCGCTATCTATGACCTCAAAGTGAGCTTGCTTTTCATTTATATTGTTTAGCGGAATAAACGCTTCTTCTGTTACCTGATCAACAAGCCTTGAATGACGGTGCGAAAAAGTTCCGCGACCAGAGTCTTGTCCTGATAAACGCTCTCCTATTCCTTCTGTAAGCAGTGATGCAAACGCAAGACTTTCGGCAGTTGCCCAGTCTATATTACTACCGGAATTTATACTGTCTATTCTGCCATCGAGTATTTTTCTAACCTTATTGTTAATGTTAAAGTTACTTGGTATATTGCTATTTATATGCACACCTAATTTTTTCAGCTCATCTGGCGGAACACCAGGATCCGTGTAGTATTCGCTCAAATCGTTCAACTTTGCTCTTCTTAATTTTGACCACCCTCCACCGAACCAGTCAGCTTTTTTTGGAGTATAAGCCGCTGATTCAGCAAGACTTTTATCTAATTTTGCCCTGAATTCACTGCGCAATTTATTTACTTCATCGCCATCTAATACTTTCTCTGCAGTCAATTTTTCTTCATACAATGTTCCAGGAGTTTTATGCTTTGATATCGCCTTATACATAAGTGGCTGAGTGAAACTTGGTTCATCACCCTCATTATGGCCGTATTTGCGGTAGCATATTATATCAATCACTACGTCCTTTTTGAATTTCTGCCTATATTCCATCGCCAAATTTGCAACAAAACTCACAGCTTCAGGGTTATCTCCATTAACGTGAAACACTGGAGCTTCTATTGATTTTGCTACATCAGTACAGTAAAAAGAGGATCGCGCACAACACGGATTAGCAGTAAAACCAACTTGATTGTTTATAATAATGTGCACAATACCACCCACTTTATAACCTTCAATGTTGCTTAAGGTTAGAGTTTCACCAACCACTCCTTGACCAATGAAAGCCGCATCACCATGAATTGATATGCCAAGCACAGATCTTATATTCTGTTTTGCTCTTATTCTTCCAGCCAAAACCGGATTTACCGCTTCAAGGTGAGATGGATTAGGGCATAAACTTAAATGTATTTTTTTGCCACCGGCAAGTGCTCGATCAGAAGAATAACCAAGGTGATATTTAACATCACCAGACACCTCAAGACCACTTGGGTATGCAAGGTTGCCTTGAAATTCAGACAGCATTGCCGCATATTCTTTCCCCATAACTTTGGTTAGAACATTGAGTCGTCCGCGGTGAGCCATGCCAAGAACTATTTCTTCAATACCAAAAGCTGCAGAATCACTAAAAACTCTTTCAATTGCAACAATAGCTGCCTCTCCACCTTCGATAGAAAAACGCTTATAACCAGGAAATTTCATATGGAGAAATTGCTCGAACATTTCGGATTCGACCAAGTGCCTCAGTATTTCTTTTTTATCCTGAGGGCTTAGCATATAGACCTGATTTTCAATTTTCTCCTGCAGCCAAACTCTTTCCTCATAAGAGGAAATATGCATAAATTCATAACCGATATTCTTGCAGTAAATATTCCTATAGATTCTAGTGTCACCCGTAGGAGAGAGATTCGAATATTTCTGATAATCTATTAATTGATTCTCATTTGGCGATAATGGATCAAGGTCTGCAAAAAATGACCGTAAGACCTGAAAAAATTTGCCAAACTAGAAACTGAATCATCCACCTTAGTTGCATTGCAGGGCTCCGCTTTATTAATTTCTAAATTGCTTGAGAAAATTCTATTCCAATCCTCTCCGATTGATTTATCGCCCTGCAGATAACGGCTATACATTTCTTCCACAAATTCTGCATTATCACCATGAAGGCAGCTTAAACTCGACATAATCACTATAAAAGATATCAAATACTTATAAGTATACCTTAAGTTTTTTAAAAAAGAACTTTTTTGATCTTTGTAGATTAAGCTAATGCATTACCGCTTTCTCGAGAATTGACTTCAGCATTTAGCCCAACATTAGTTGTTACTTTTTCAGTACTAACTTCATCAAAATTAGGAGAGGGCCATTTTGTTTGTGCATAAAACACATCATGTATAGCGTTTGTAACAAGAAAAACTCCAGCAAGAGCAAATGCTGCCACTCCCGCATAACATACGAAAGAGGCATCACATGAAGAGTAAATCGCAAAAGCCGTGCAGCCTGCTAGGAAAGCAAATGTTAACTGATAAAATATATTTGATTTATCAATTCTCCCATATTCGACTAATAATTTTTTAATCTTACTATCCCTTAATAAGAACTCACCAATTTCTATGTTAGGATCTCCACCATTTTTTAAGAAAAGCTCTATAATTTCAGTATTTTTAAACAATATAGCACAACATAATGGACTTGCCCCTGCGTAAGATTTGTTTATATAATCACCAAATTGCCCATCCTTACTGCTTTTGAATTTAGAAAACAACTTTCTGAGATACTCTACATCTTTATTCAAGATAGCACCACGTAAAGATGTTTGCAGATTAGCAAAATTAATTTGATTTAAATCCTTCATCAATCTTTTGTTTGTTGTGTATATCCAATTATTAAATTTTTCGTCCGACATTTTCTCAAGTTCTTCATCTGTCATCTCTAAGATCATTTCCGGATTTATTGAAGTAAGATGTTGATACGCAGCGCCTAGCTGTTTAAATTTCTCCTCATTCTGTTTTTGTACATCCTTACTTGCATCTGGATGTTTATCAGGGTGATATTTGAGGGCTAATTTTCTATATTCTATTGTTATTTGCCTTTTACTAGGATTATCATCCTCACTAAAGCCCAATATTTTTAAAGCTTCCTTTCTATTCACAATAAATTTCCTACTGAAATACCTTAAGTTAAGTATAACCCAAAATTTCAAAAAGCAAAGCTTTTTATATTAAATTGTGCCTGTTGCACAATTCCATAACTGTACAAATATTGTTCCACCGGAAAAGGGGTCATCCCAGTGTTCCTTTCTTTGTCATCCGAGTAGCCCCTATAATGTCATCCCAGTGCTCCTATGATGTTATGAAAGTAGCCTCCTTCTCCTGTCATTCCAGTCTGGAGTCCAAAAAAAAGGACGATGTCATCCTAATACCTTCCCCTGTCATCCGAGTAGCTGACACTGGGATCTAGCAAGCTTTGCTTGCAAATAAGTCTAATACGCGTCGCGTTTTATGCCAAAACACAATTGGAGTTACA
>CACPSE010000050.1:0-7200 GCA_902636535.1 uncultured Wolbachia sp.
TGTAACTCCAATTGTGTTTTGGCATAAAACGCGACGCGTATTAGACTTATTTGCAAGCAAAGCTTGCTAGATCCCAGTGTCAGCTACTCGGATGACAGGAGAAGGAGGCTACTTGCATGACACCCTTCCTAGTGTAATTTATTCGGAAGATTTGCTGAGCGGTAAGATTTTTCCTGATATGCTGCAGTTTTCAGAAGCTAATTCCACAAATTTATCTGTTAGTTTATCAAGTGACACCAATTCAGATCCAGGAAACGCCTGCTCACTACCCACAGGTCCTTCCGGATATACAGCATTTGCACATAATTTTGTATGTTTTGTTTCAGATGCATATATTTTCACCATTATTTCCAGTGCAGCTTTACTTGCAGCATACGGCATCCAATATGGATAAGAGGAAGGAGAAAGTGTCACTTCTGAAGTCATGAATATCGCTCTTCCAGCATTAGACTTTTTTAGCATTGGATCTAAGTTTTTTAGTAAGCACCAACTGGCAGTAAAATTTGTATTCATTACGTTCTGTAGCTCTTCAACCTCACAGTCGTGAATGGGGTTCAGTTTGCCTAAAATTCCAGCACATGCAACTAATATATCAAGTGCTCCAGATTCTGATAATTTCATGCTTTCTATCATGTTTGTCAGTATCTTTACATTCTCAAAATCTAAAAGATCAAGCTGTATTAGCTTCACAGAGCCTTCTTTAAATTCTTCAAGCCCTTCAATTTCATTATATAGTGGCTTGAGATTATCAATAGACCTTGAAATCAAGATCACATATGCACCTTCTCTTACAAACCTTTTTGCAACAGCAGAACCTATTCCACCTGAAGCCCCGGTAATTAAAGCTACTTTACCTTCTAATTTACCCATTTCTTTTTCCTTAGCGAGATTCATTGAAATATTTTAGCTGAAAATTAAATTTTGCTCCATATATAAAAATCAAACTTAGCATATAAAAAAATAGTAATGACACTACCACACCACCTAAACTTCCATATATCAAATCCAGTTGGTCAAAGGAAGCTTTTAAGTATTGCTTAAAAGCTGAAGCAGAAATCGTCCAAAGAATAACAGCCACACAAGATCCAGGAAATACGTCTGATAAATTTTGTTTTATGTTTGGTAACATAAAATATAGCCAAGAGACTACTATGAAAAGTACAAGTTCAATAAGTAAATACCTAGTATAACTTAGCCCCTGATAGGAAAAATCAATTAGCATCGGCACTAATGTAGAGAACACTATAGTTAGAGTTATAATAAGTGTGATCACTAAAAATTGTAATATACTGAGCACCCTTCTCCATATATAAGGCGGCGAAACCGGAATTTTATAAGCCTTGTTCAATACTGTTCTTAGCCCTTCAATTGTTGACGAGGCGGTCCAAACAGCGCCTACAATTGCTAAAGTTAGTAAGCTTTGCGGCGGGCCTGATATTATCTCTCTGATACGCGGCATCAAAGATGCCAAAATATCCTGTGGCATGTTATCAATGATAAATACCCAGCCAATGTTATACTGGTCTAAGAAACTTGCGAATGTTGACGCCACAGCCATTAAAACGATGAGAAAAGGGAATATTGATAACAGAATTAAAAATGATAAATACCCCGCGTGCTCCACTCCATCATTATAAATTGTGTCAATCAAAGCACGATAAAGGCAATAAACGATGCTGTAAAATTTCTGTAGCACTGTAATATAAACGAACCAAGAAAAGTATTCTAAATGAAATAAAGCATACTTTTAAGCAAAAAATCCTCACCATTTACTTAAATTTAATCAATGTGATAGATAATCAAATATGAAACAGAAATTATAGGAGGCATAATGAAAAATTTTCTTCTACTTGTGGCATTAATTCTCTCCTTTGCATTTGATGCAAATGCTGATGAAACAACAAGTACAATATGTAACATAGTAGGCTATACCAAGACAATAGGTGGGCCAATGATTACAATAGTGATAATTGGTGCAGCTTTGCTTTCAATATTTGGCAGAATGCCTTGGCCTGCTTTATTTGCATTAGGTATGTTTACCGCTGCGTTTTTTGGTGCCCCTACAATTGTGAGGACAATAACAGGACAGGAAGCATGTGGTTGCCCTACTGGCCAAACAATGAAGGCAGGCACAGGAAGTGATACAGAGGTTAAGTGTAGACCTTAACAGTCAGCAGAAGCAACAGAAAATATTGAGTATATGGTGCTTCTTAAAGGAGTACCATAATTATATGACATTATAAACCTTTGCTGAAACTTTCTTTATGTCTTCGCTTGAAAGTGGTCAAGCTGACCACTTTCAGTGTCTATGACTACCTAATAAATTCTCTTTCTGTAATCATATTAGTTAAAGTCTGGATTCCAGCGTCACGCACTGGAATGACAGGGTGAAGCGTCATCCAAGTAGCTGACACCACTTTTGCTTCAATATTTGCAATGCCCCTGTACAGATACAAACAATAGGCCTATCCATCATTCTGATGTGATTTCAGTTTTTTTTACGTGCAAACTCTCTAATCCCACCTTGTAGTTAGGGTAAATTAGAGAGACATCAAGATCTTTTTTAATTTTAACATTACTTACTTTTTTTGATCCTAAATAAAAACTCTGTGCATAATCTGGTAACTCAATTGGCTCTGGAGGACTAACATCGAGAAGTTTGGCTGCATACATTATCACTTCAGATTGTGTAGTGGGTGAATCATCTGCACAATTGTATACTTCACCAGGTTTTATGCTTTGCATGGAAGAAAATAGAATGTTCGATATATCTTCAACGTGAATACGAGAAAAAAAATGCCCTTCTTTTTTCACATTTTTTGCTTTGCCAAGCTGCAAGTCAATTAACACGTTCCTACCAGGACCGTATATTCCAGCTAAACGAAAAATATGTACGGGCAGTTTGCTATTCAGCCACTTCTTTTCAGATCTAAGGCGCTTTTCCCCTCTGATTTCTATAGGTTTTGTTTCAGATTCCTCATTCACCCAATTACCAGAGTAATCACCATAGACGCTAGTTGCAGACAAATAACCAAACCATTTAACATTTTGCAGGCAATCACCGTATCTCTCCATAACATCATCGCCATCTGGAGGAATAGAAATTAAAACGTGCGTTGCACTTTTAAGCAGATCTTGGTTGACTTTCTCGTAATCAAAAAGGGTTACATTTTGTATACCTTTATTTCTTGATGTACCGCTAACTTTCCAACCCAAGTTCAGTAATTTTTCCGATAAAAATTTAGCTACATATCCATAACCAAAGCAAAACAAGTGCATGAAAATTAATTTTTAAAATTCTTCTTGATAAATTCTACTCCTAATTTTATTCCCTCTTCATTAATAATATGCCCTAATGCATGAATTGGGTGCCCTTCAACATTTATTCCATTTTCTTTCAAAGCTTTAACCGCTAAGTCGAGGGACGAAAAAGGTACCACGTCGTCAGCATCACCATGGATAACACATATGTTAGGTTTTGACTTGATCTCTGGTGCAGTTTTTGAAGGTGAAAGAAACCTACCAGAGTATGCAACAACTGATGCACAGGATTGAGAGCGGGTGAGAGCTGTATGTATTGCAAGCATTGCTCCTTGAGAAAATCCAACCAAAGAAAGTTGCGTATCTTTTAAATTAAGCTCCTTTAATTTTGTATCAATGAAATGATTTACAATTGATGTAGCATTTTTTACTCCATTATATAGCGCTTCCTCACTACGATCTTCCAAGCTGAACCACTGATAACCGTCACCTATTTCTCTCTTAAACGGAGCATTGGGTGCTACAAAACATGAACCCAGTAAAAACTTGCTCATAACTTTAGCAAGGTGAACAAAATTATCACCACTTGAGCCCCAACCATGTAAAAAAATAATCAAATTTTTCTTATTTCCATCTGCACAAATTTCTGGACCTTTAAGTTCAATCATCTCTTTTCCTTTTGCATTTATATCTTTATTTAACACTAATTTTCAAATTTGTAAAAACCCATGTGCAATCATGTACACTAGCTCATAACTGTATGAACATTGCAATTTGCAGGCAATTCGCGTGGCAGATGAAAGTAGCTGACACTGAAATCCAGCTTTTATGTTGCATAGTGCACAATCAATTTTTCTAGATCCAGTGTCTGGGCACTGGGATAACATCATAGGGGCGCTGGGATGACAATGGATTATTAACTAACAAATTGTACTTCGTCACATGGTAAACGATGCCATTCCAGTGCTTGACACTGGGATGACATCATAGGGGAACTGGGATGACACCTCTGAGCACTGCCGTCATAAAGGAACCAGTGTCAGCTACTTTCATGACATCAATAATTGACCTCAACTTACCGTCCAACTAGAAAGTTGTATATAGAATGACAGAAATCCAGATGTTATTTACTTACTTTCGATCTTTTCTATCAATTTTTTAACTAATCCTCTTAGCCTCTTACTGGATTCATCAAGCTCTTGAATCTGCGAGCTGCGCTCTTTCATCAGTTCCTTATAGTTTCCTCTTATGTAGTCAATCATTTCCTTCATCTGCGCAATCATCTTGTTAGCATCCATGCTGCCCAAATCAGGTATCATGTTAGGCATAGCGCCTTCTAACATACCGCCAGCCATAAGCTGCTGAGACATTTGCATAAATGATTTTAAAGCCTGATTAAACAATTCGGGATCCTTGGCTAATTTTTCTATTTGCTCTTTGCAAGTATCCATATACTGCTTCATAAATTCATCTTCTTGCACTTTACCTGTCATAATTACACCTACTTGAAAATATCGATTCTCTATTATATATTGTTTTTAAATTAAAAACAATACAAAATACTCATCACAATTGCATTAATACTCTTTAAACAACAAAAAATGCTCCTTTGCTTATAAAGGGTTACATACTTTCTTTAACCACTCCTTATCTTTGACGCTATTTTCTAAGTTTTTATAGACAAATTGATGATAGCTATTTATCCATTCAATTTCATCTTTAGTAAGCATTTGCACATCTATTAGCCTTCTATCATATGGAATAGAGGTCAGTTGTTTAAAGTTTAAGAAGCCGTCTTCTTGTCTGTCAACATACATCAGATTTTCAATCCTTATTCCATACTCTCCCGGAATGTAATAGCCAGGTTCATTGGATAGTATCATACCTGGTACTAATTTTACTTTATTACTTTTTGATATTGCTTGTGGTCCTTCGTGCACTGATAAATAGCTTCCTATTCCATGTCCTGTACCATGCATATAGTCCATTCCAAATTTCCATAAATGCGTACGTGCTAATATATCCAATTCTCCACCAGTAGTGCCAGGAGGAAAGATGACACTTGCTACAGCAATGTGAGCTTTCAACACTATTGTATAGTGGGTTATTTGCTCATTAGTTGGACTGCCAATTGCTACAGTTCTTGTCACATCAGTTGTGCCGTCAAGGTACTGACCCCCAGAATCAATCAAATACAGTCCATCTTTCTGAATTACCTTATTCGTCTTACTGCTTGCACGATAGTGAATTATTGCTCCATTCTCATTAAATGCTGAAATTGTTGGAAAACTTAGTTGCTTAAACAAATTCTGCTCTTTTCTGTATTCCAAGAGTTTCTCTTCAGCTTCAAGCTCTGTACCAACATTATTTTCAAGCCAATGTAGAAAGTTTGTAACTGCCACTCCATCTCTGATGTGCGCATTTATAGCCCCAGCTATTTCAGTTTGATTTTTTACTGCTTTATGAATTAAACAAAGATCCTCTCTTTCAGCTACCTGTTTACCTTTTATTACAGCCATGATACTCATTGGAGTTGTGTTTGGATCTATGACTATTGAATTTAGCTTGTGCAGCGAATTTTCTAGCTCACTAATATCAAAAATATTTATATGATTGCCTAAATTTGCTTCTATAGTTGAATGTTCTTTATCTTGGATAAACAAATCAACATTACCGCTTTTATACAATATAGCACGGCCCAATATACATGGAGTATATTTAGCATTTTCATTTCTTAAATTTAATAACCATGAAATTGAATTTGGATCAGTTAAAAGCATTGCTTCAGCTTCTTTATCTACGCTTTTAGCAATTTTTTCACATTTATTCTTGCTACTTTCACCAGCATATTTAATAGAATGTAAAACCACTGCTTGTTTTCGATAGTCACTTTTTTTTCCAGCTAAACAGGGTATTAATTTACAGGTATTCTCATACTTTCTTATATCTTTTACGGTAAAATATTGCAAATAATAACCTAGTGAGGTGGTCAATGTTAAGTTTGCTTTTACCCATTCGCGTGGATCCTCTTCTTGTATATTATATACTTGAAAATTGCCCCGATCGAGCTGATTGTGAGCTTGTGTGATATAGCGTCCATCTGTAAAAAATGGGCACTTATTGCTCTTTGTGACGATAAGTAGCCCATTTGTTCCCGTGAAGCCACATAACTCTGCTAACTCTTTTGAATATTCATCTTTAGTATGCAGCATAAATGCATCAACATTTATTTCGCGCATAAAAGAGCGAAATTCTTCGATTTTTGACATGGATGACCTGAAAAAATATCAGAAAATTGAGTTCGGAAATACTACAGTATAGTACTTGTTGTTACAAGCACCATACTATAAGAATTTATAGTGACCTTTGTGCAGCAGGATTCAGAGTCGTACCATTTAATACACTTCTAACAGTGGTTTCTAGTGTACTTTCCTGGGTTGCACTTTGTTGTTTACAAATTTCTCTTATTAAAATACCAACCATTATAACAGCTGCTACAGCTGCAATTGCTCCAATTACAGGCTGCTCTAATACAAAGGCCGTAACAGCACCACCGGTTAATAATACACTAATAGCAATTTTTCCCTTGTGTTCATTTAATTTGTCTAAGAAAGTCAAAGGTTTTCCCCCATTTTCGATGTCATTAATTGCTCGCATAATAACATCCATAATCTTTTTAACTTCTTTTTCAGGATTCTTGCATATAGCATTTTTTAGCTGATCATCTGAAGCAATAAGATCTATAGCTCTCTTAGCCATCTCACCATTGTTTTTTAAAACAACGCCTACTAACGCCTTATTCTTTTCACCATCAATACTATTGATTATAAAGTCTTTTAACTGATCATTTGAAGCAATAAGATCTATAAATCCCTTAACTACCTTGCCATTGTTTTGTAAAACAGCACCTACGAGCTCCTTAAGATTTTCTTTCTCGAA
>CACPSE010000051.1:0-6710 GCA_902636535.1 uncultured Wolbachia sp.
ATTTGTGTTTGTGAATGGCTTCAAGTTCATTGACTTCTTCAGTGAGGTTTTTCACTCTCTCTTCAAGTCGATAAACCATTTCTGTTAGTCCTTGGTTTTGTTCTACAAATTTATCATGCATGTGAACCCGTAAATCTAGCTTGGCTAACCACCATATGACTGCTACAGTTTGTATTACCATAGTTGCTATTACTGTTATTGGAATCTTTTGATTTTGCATAAAATGTGAATTTATTATGAAATCTTTAGGTGAAACTTTGTAAATAAAGCTAGCTGTTATTTTTCTAACTTATAGTTTTTTTCTGCTTCGGTTAATAGGTCTATGATTTCTCTGTAAGGCTTATTATTTTTATTGTGCCGTAACATTATAACAGCTAAATCCCTTGGCTTTTTTTCCCTAAATTCTTTGGCATTTGGATTTGCACCATTTTGTAACAAGAATTTGACGACTTCTAAATTACCATGCTCTGCGGCATAGTGTAAGGCTGTCATGTGATTTAAATCACTGCTATTAATATTAACTTTTTCCCCTACCAAAAATTTAACAACTTTCGGACACCATTTTTCCGTAGCATACCTCAATAATCTTTCTCCGGAACCTTGATGGATATTTACTAAGTTTTTTTCCACCAAAGATTTCACCACCTCTGAACAACAATCTCCAACAGCAGTCCACAATATTGATTCATAATTCTTAGCAGATTCAGCTTTTTCTAACTCAGCCTTTCTATCACTGTTAAAGACAAAGTAACCTATGATAAATATAGCAATAACACCAAGCATCAGTGATACAATTATCCAATCTATCCAACATGGTTGATAATAGTAATCCTGATGATGATAGTAGTCCTGCTGATAACGGTGCCGGTAATTTCTTCTTGGCATATTTTGTTGCAATACTTTACACCGCATATAGCAATTGTTTGTTTAGTTTTTCTTAATTCACTCTGCTCATTGCTCCTTCTATCATAGTTTGGTACCCCATATTATTTAAAGTATGTTCTGCCCTCTCTATTACCCATTCGCCATCTATTTCTTGGCAAAACCCTGATAAATTTATTTTAGCTTCTGCAAATAACTCTGGATTGCCGGGTATTGTTATGTTTAATTTTGCTTCACCGCGTTTTAATCGTCTGAGCTTAGCACTTGCTGCACTAATTGCTGATTCTGCAGTAGGATAAAGCTTATATATCGGATAACTTGGTTCTTCATTTCCTACCTTCTCTTCTATGGTTTCTCCCCTTTCATAACTGTGCCATTTTGCTATAACAGATCCATATTTACTACGTACATTAAAATTTACTTTCCAATTTATCACGTCTTTGGGTGTCAGTAACGTTGTGCCTAAAACCTTCCCTGTTGCTGATTTTCCTTCTCCTTTTGGAATAAAAATTATATGTCCTCCTACAGGTTTTACCGTTGCTTCATGTTCATGTCCTATCCTTTTCAAAAAATTCATATCACTTTCATCTGTTTGGGCAATATGCGATATAAATACATCTTCAAATTTTTGTGCTATTTTTACCTCATATCCATACTTTTCTGCTATCTTTCTTACTAAGTCACCTAAAGTAATTTCTTTCCACTCTCTTGATGTTTTTTCTTTCAACGATCCTTTGAAATTTGCTGCACAGCACTTGACTCTTAAGATTTTTGGTGGACTTTGTATTGTGATTTCACTTGCGATATAAACACCCATAGATAATAGCCCGGTCTCTTTATACCCTAGAAAAACTTCCAGCTCCCCCTTGAGCTCTGAAGCATTACTTCCGTACTCAAAACATATTTCAGCTTCATCGCTCATTGTGCCAGATTCATCAGTAATATGCAGAGATATTAAGCTGCTCCTTAAGTCCTCTGTAATAGAGTTGCTCTCTGCTATTATATTAAAATCTGGCTTCATTAATCTAAAATTTCTACAATAGATTTTTGTGATATCTTTTGAATCTCAGGCAATTTAATTTTTAGTCCTGCCGGTAAAAAACTACCATACTCTGCAAGTCCAGGGTTTTCTTCTAATACTATTTCTACTGACCCAGAGCTGTATCCATAATGTTTCCAACAGATATAATCCAGCATCTCATTTTCTTTGGTAAAATAGTAAATCACTTGTTATAGCTTTTTAACTTCATTTGGAACTCGATTTTTCTTGGTAATCCACAGGGAAAATATGAGCTCTGTCTTTCTTCTATATGGGTAATAACAAAGTTTCCCAGTTCCTTTCCTGAACCATCAACTAAGACATTTGGTTCTTTAATATCGTGCATATTCTTTAATTGCTCTAAACCACCATTCCGATGATGTGGGTAAATTACTCCTGTTAAATCAATATTCTCAACCCCTGAGCCAATACTCTGTAATGATGTTTTCTCAATACATTCAACTGTATGCCACCTCTGCTCTTTACTATACCTAAGGCTCACTGGATCAAATTTAAATTGCCCAAGCAGCATTAATGCACCTCCTCTTCCGTGTCAAAAAGAGCCCATCTTGCTTGTTCTCTGAATCTTTCTATTACTGCATCGGCAATGCTACGGGCGTCTTGGTTAGGCTCCGCTTTTACAATTATATTAAACGTTTGATTAAATGTCTGGTTATGTGTTTTTGACTCCTTTTTTTCAAATCTATTTTTTTCAAATACTTTATCAACTTGATTATCTTTTACGGATTTTTTCTCCTCAATAAAACTTTTGATTTTAACGTTATTTCTACTCCTCTCAGACATTTCTTTTATTGCACTGTTATTCAACAAAGGATTTCCATTATTGAAAATGCTGCTCTTAAGGGGTGTTTTTATTTCAGCAACAATACTTTTTCTTTTTTCAAATTCTTTCAGTGGACTGTTTTCAAATACTTTTCCAAATACACCACCAACAGTACTTCCCATCCACGAAAACATCTCTCCAATGGGTTTTATTATCGATTTTATGTACTCCCAAATACTAGAGAAGAAGTTTTTTACCTTTTGCCAGTTAGTTATAATAAATGCTGCACCTGTGACAAGTCCGGCAATTAAGAGTCCTATAGGGTTACTGATTACAGCAAGTGTTATTGCCCTAAGTCCTGTTACCACTGCAGGTAGAACTGATGATAGTAAAGGAAAAGCTTTTGTTGCTAAGCTCAAAGCTGTAGCTTTTAAAACACTCAGTCCAGTAATTACCGCTGGAATAGCATATGACGATAGTGATATTAGTGCAGGCCTCAGTACCCCATGCAAAATAATCGAGAAAGTTGATATGCTACTTCTAGCCAAATAAAATGCATAACCACCAGCTACTGCTAGAACTTTAAGACTTATTAGTGCTCCTATGGTGTACATGATTGCTTTAGTTACAATTGGGTATTTTTCTGCAAATGAGGCTACATGTTCACTTACCCATTTTAACCCTTCAGCTATAGGTTTTAAAATAGTCAACACTGCTGAACCTAGATTCATTCCTACTTCTGCTATTGAATTTTTCAACAATCGCAGTTGGTTAGCTGTTGTGCTCACACGGTCATTAAATTCTTCTTCCAACGAGTTTGTACGTTTCTTTTTATCAGCTAGTAAGTCCAGCACTTTTCCATATACTTCTGAGTTTTCAAGTAGTAGCGCTATATCATCCTCAGCTCCCTGTCCAAAGAGCTTTAACAGAATATCAGCCCGATCATGTTTATCTATTTTTTTTAAAATTTCAAAAAAATCCAGTAGTGCTTTGTGAGGGTTTTCCTTGATACTCTCTTCAAGCTCTTCTATATCTATCCCGATTTCTTCTAGTGTTTCTCTAAATTCATCTCCTTGCTTCCCTGCCGTTTGAAGTTTTACCAGCACACCATTTATCATTTCTGCAGCTTTCTTTGGTTGTTTTCCTAACATAACGAAAGCATTTACTAAGCCAGCTATCTGCTCAATCTCCAAACCAAATTGTCTTGCCGCACCACTTGCTATATTTATTCCTGCCATTAGATCTTTTGGGTCAACAGAAGTATTGCTTGCAAGGTGGTTTACTAAGTCTCCCAGATCCTTCAATTTTCCCAAGTCCATTTTATAAATGTTATAAAGATTACTAACATCACTTCCTATTTCTTCCACACTCATACCAAAATTTACTGCCATTTTCGACACTATTTCTGTAAATTCTAAAAGATCTTTTTTTTCTCCAAGTTTAAGCCGAGCACCACTTGTAGTTATTTGTGCTAACTCTGCAGCCGATAGTGGTATTGTACGGGATAACTCCTTTATTCCTTGGCCAAGTTCCATAAATCCTCTATCATTGGCTTCCTTCTCTTTAGAAAATTTCATCACTGCCCTGATATCAGCCATAACACTTTCATAATCAATCGCAACTTTAATTGGAGCTGCAAGTGTCAATGCAAGCCCAGCCGTTTCCAACATTTGCGATTTAAAGTACGCTTTTCTTCCCAAAAACATGTCCCGTTTTTTGATAGCAGAGTTTAACTTACTATATTGACTTCTCAGCTTTTCTGCAGAAGCACCAAGTTTATGCTGATCCCTTATCAGGGACTGAATATTTTTTCCACTTTTCTTTACCTCTTGATTAAATACATGTAGCGCTTCTCTATTCTGTAAGTATGCTGTTTTTTCCTTTGCTGCCGATGCCTTAACTTTATTAAACTCAGCTTTTAAATTTTTGTTGTCTCTATTCTGTTGTAAATATGCTGCTTTTGCCTCTTTTGCCAATATTTTAGCTTTATCAAAATTAACCTTTAAAATTTTATCTTTCTTCTGTTGTAAATAGGCTATTTTTGCTTCTGCTGCTGATGCTTTGGCTTTATCGGACTCAGCCTTTAAAGTTTCTCCTATCTTTCCTTTCTCTTTTATCTGTTGAGCTAAAGACTTTACTTGTGTTCCTAAGCTTCTCCAGGATTGCTTGGCAACTAATGCATCATGACTTAATTTCTTAAACGTGGATACAGATTTCATCGATGCATCAAGTTGCTTTATTGTACCTCCAAGGCGAGAAAGTTGTGCATGACTCCCTGTCATTGCGCTATTAAAGCTACCATCTAGTATGGCACCTATTTTTACTGATAATGTTGACATTTAAATTCTCCTGCTGCTTTTACCCACAAAACAAACTCATTCATTTCCATACCAAGAATATGCTCAATCCCGCCACCTACAACAGAACTGAGCATTATTACATTTAACCTCAAGTCCTTTGTGTAACAGGTGGAAAAAAAACCTTCAACTCCTCCTGTATTTTTATGTAGTCTGCAAAATATAACTCTAAAATTGTTTCCTTCGTCACAGATGCTAAGTTTGCAATTAATCCAACTTCTTTTTCAAAATCACTACTACCAGCACGTTCCATTGCTAGGCAATCCCTTACTTTAACTGGTCTAAAAGTTAATTCCGAAACCGGAGTTCCATCTACTGTTATTGGATTATCAAGTTTTACTGTTGTCATTTTTCCCCCTAAAAGTTAATTAAATAAAAGTCTTCGTGGCTTTTACATAACTAATTTTTTTTCGGAATCGTAGTAGCTTTGTGTTTTTTTGAAGTCCCTTTTTCTAAGTTTTTTCAATAAAAAATATATTTAAAGTTTTGATCGTAGATTTAACAATCCTGTCTGCTTGTAAACGTTATCTCTATGTCCTATTGTGATGATAAGTACTTTGCGTTTTGAAGTATTCACATGATAGATAAGACGATATTTATCGAAACTTAACCTTCTAAACCCTAGTAATTTACCACGTAACGGTTTACCAGCTTTGTTGGGATTAATCTTAAGCTCCTTTTCTATAGCTTCTTCAATGTTAGATTTTATTTCTTCCGGTAAAGCTGGAAAGTCTTTAATGTACCTCTTTGAAAGCTCAATTTTGTAGATACTTTACCCCCGTTTGAAGTCCTCATAATCGATTGTTTCTGCACCTGGAGCAGTACATTCCTTAACAATGTCAGCAACTGCAATCTCATCTATCTCACACTCGATTCCTTCTACAACTAACCTTTTTGCTAGTTCTTGAACGGATTCTTTGGTGATTTCAGCTAACTTAATAAGATTATGTGAAATTTTTGGATCAAAAGTTATACTAATTCTTGAATCTGCCATATGTTTTACCAAAATATACCACAGTAATTATACAACATTTCTCTGAATTTTTCAATAAAAAAATATGTAACTTTTCAACTATATCAAATCCCTAAAACTGCTTGTAACAAAGCCATTTGATCAACACCATTTATCTTCCTAATCATGTTTTCAGCGTCGATCTCTATCAGTTCATTACTACCAATCGTTAGTTTGTAATAATGTGCAGCTACGGTACACTTCAGCGTTGCTTTTTCAGCAGGTTTCCAACTGCCAAAATCAAACTCTTTAAATATTCCCCTAAGGTTGATAATTACTCCTTCAATATCATTACTTCCACTGCCTTGTAATCCGCCCCTTAGCGTCAAAGAAACCGAATTTCCATCTATGAGGCCAAAAAGCCTAAAAAGTTCTGAATCATATTCTGAAAACGTAAACTCTGCTTCGAGTTTTTCCATTCCCATATCTATGCTAATTGGAATATCCATACCACCAGCTCTATATTCTTCAGTTTTTATGGTAAGCTTTGGCAAGGTTACTTCATCTATTTTTCCTGCATAACCTCTACCATCTACGAATACATTGAAATTCTTTAAGATTTTTGGCAGCATTTTTCTCCTCGTTTATTTGTTGAATTTTGTTTAGAAGCCTTTTAAAGTATTTGGTTGTTCACTA
>CACPSE010000052.1:0-5972 GCA_902636535.1 uncultured Wolbachia sp.
TCCAGCTTCTATGCAACTTAATTAAAAACGTTTGTTTTAGCGTAAGACAACTACCTTTAGCTCATCAGCTCAGTTATAAGCAAAATTTCTGGATTCCAGACTGGAATGACATCATCTGTTGTGCAATTTACCTTTAAAAATGAATGTTCGTACAGTTATGTGCTTGGCACTGAAATGGCATCATCTTTTATCTGTTGAACCGGAAAATAGCGTGGCACTTTGTGCCACACTTAGTACTGTAAGCTTAATCCAGTAATTAAATTAAGCGAGATAAAACGAAAGGTAATGGCACTATATAACGTTTGTTTTTTTGTGTCAAGCACTTTTTTTTATCTACTTCAATTAGATAAGGGATTTCAGTATTAATTCTGCACTACTTGCAGTTTTTGTAATGGGTCTGCCAATGACGATATAATCAGCTCCTGAATTTATTGCTTCTTTTGGTGTTGCTGTTCTTTTTTGGTCGTCATGACCTGGATCTATACGAATTCCTGGAGTAATAATTTTAAAGTCTTCACCGCATTCTCGGCGCACTTCCTGAGCTTCCAATGCAGAACAGACTATTCCATAGAGTCCAATCTTTTTTGCAAGCTTTGCAAGCAAAATTACCTGTGATTTTACCTCTCTTGCTACTCCAAGCTCGTTTAAATCCTCATTGTTCATACTAGTTAGCACTGTCACTCCAATCAGCTTTATTTTTGTGCCTTGCACTACACTTAGTGCTTCTTCAAGCATTTTTGTCCCACCGCTGATGTGCAGAGTTAACATTTCAACGTTCAGAACTTTTATTACTTCAACTGTTTTAGCTACAGTGTTTGGAATGTCATGCAATTTCAGATCTAAAAAAATTGGTACATTGCATTTTGCAACTTCTTGCACTCCAGAAAGACCTTGAGCAGCAAAAAATTCTAATCCCAGCTTTACCATGCCAACTTTACCACACAGAGCATTAGCTAGAGAAATAGCCTCATTTAAGTCTTGTGTATCCAGTGCACATATTATTGGGTTCATTATCTTGCATGATTTATTTTATAATAAGACTAATTGTTGTATTGTCAAGTTCTACATTCCGAAATTGACTGCGTTTACAACGTTCTGTCCACGGTAAATCTGGCAATTTGATCGGGGTGGATGAGCGACTGTTACATCCAGAATCTCCCGGTGAAAAATCAAACATCTCCTCTGATGGTGATTCACATCTAGAATCTTCACCTGGCATGAATTGCATAATTTCCTTCAATATAATCTTTATTTTCTGAGTCTCCTGTAATATTATTTTTCTACTATGATCTCCGATCGCTTCATTATTGTTTACCAATTTTTCTACCTCGTCTACCACAGGTTCTAACATTTCCAGTAAATAACCCTTTTTCTCTTCTGCATTTCTCAACAAACCTCCTTCAAGTTGTTCTATTTGAGTGTCTTGCTTCAAAAGTAAATTTTTTAAACTTTTCACCTCATTGTTACAATCTTTTCTTATTCCGTCTAACTCAAAAGACTGATTTTCAATTAAACCATTTGCTTTATCTAACTCTTCAAATTTCTCTTTTAATTCTTTAGATAAGTTTTTATTTTTCTGATTAATTTCTTTAAATCTACATTGTAACTCATCTAATTCTACATAAAGTTCTTCTTGTCTTTTATGTAATTCTTCTTTTTTTTCACATAATATATTTTTTTCTTTACATAATCTTTCTATTTCCTTATCTAATCTCTCTTTTTCTTTAGATAATTTTTCTATTTCTTTATGAATTTCTTTATTTTGTAATTCTTCATATTTATTATTGTCTATTTTCTCTTTCAATTCTGTTATGCGTTTTTCTTTTTCAGCTAGATTACCTTCTTTTTCTTGTAAATGTTCACACAAACGCGTGATTTCATAAAGTAATTCTTCTTCTTGCTTACCAAGCTCATCTTTTTCCTTCGTTATCTTTTCCAACTCGTCTGTTATTTCAAATATGTGATTCACTTTGGCTTTTAATCTTTTCTCTAAAGATTTTTTTTCTTCAAGAAGAGATTCTCTCTCAACTTCTGACTCATTTACTTTCTGATTCAATTTTAGAGTTATTTTATTCAATTGTTGTTTTGCATTATACAACTCGTTCATTTTATCTTCCAGTTCTTGCGTTCTGGCAATTAACTCCCGAGCTTTCTGGTTTAATCCTTGTTGTGTAACAGTTTGTTCTTCCTTTAACTGATCTATTTCCTTATTTAACCTATCAATTTTGCTTTCTAAATTCTGCTTTTCTCGAGTTAATTCATGTTTTAATTTTTCCACTTCTTTGTTTGCAGCTTCTTCAGCTTCTTTGCCTAGAGTTATTTTATTTTCTAACTCTTGCTCTTTTCGAGCGAATTTATTTCTCTCAATCTCTATCTTTTTATTATTACTAATTATTTTATATAAAAGTGCAAGCACCAAAACAGATAATGCAGCTAAAGCGAGAGTTAGAGGAAGAGGTACATTAGAAGTTACAATAAGCGCTAAAGATGTAAGTAACGTTAAGGAACTAGCTATAAAATAAAATGCATTAGCTTTTTTAAACAAATTATCCCTCTTTCACACACAAACCTTCGGCAGTCTTGTATATATTTATTAAAATTCTCTTATCTGTGGAGGGGAGTATTTATTTTTATCGTGCACCTACAATAAATTTCCCATTTTCAGTTGTAAGTCCTGCTTCTGCACTTTCATTCCACTCTATCGTTTCCGCATTGCACACTGCCTGCAAATCATCCTGTGCGGATTGATTCAATTTATCCTCTCGTAGATCTGCTTTTATCATCAACTTTTTTATCAGATGCTTAACTGATACATTATTATCTGCCTTTATCTTTCTGATAATATTTAATATCTGAATAACATTATCTCCCATTTCCTCTGAATATTTATCGTAGATAAGTTCTTCTTTGCTCGGCCAATTACTTTGATTGTGTACAGAATTATAACTATACAACTGGTGATATATCTCTTCTGTAATGTATGGCAAAAAAGGTGCAAATAACCGCAAAATAATATTCAGTACATATGCCAAGCTTTGTTTTGCACTTAAACTGCTTCCGTACGCACGTTTTTTTACTAACTCCAAGTAACTATCACAAAAATCCTTCCAAAAAAATTCTTCTACTGCACTCAAAGCTTCGCAGTATTCAAACTGTAATAGGTTATTCGTTGCTCTTTCTATAACTTTGTATAACTTAGACAATATCCACTTATCCATTGTCTCGTGAGCAGAATTTATGCTCATTACTTGATGCTTTTCCATGAACATGGAAACGAACTTGCTAGCGTTCCAAAGTTTTGTAACGAGGCGCTTGCCAATTTTGAATATATTTTCAGAGTAGACTGTATCAACTCCAAGCCTTGAGTTCGCTGCCCAATAGCGCACTACATCAGCTCCATAAGTTTCAAGTATTACATGAGGAGTGATGATGTTACCCTTTGATTTACTCATCTTTTTCTTATCATCTGCTAAACACCAACCGCTGATCATAATGTTTTTCCAAGGTAAAGAATCTGCATGATAATGTGCCTTTAAAATAGTATAAAAAGCCCAAGTTCTTATTATCTCATGGCTCTGGCTGCGCAGATCTGCAGGAAATGTCGTATTATAGCGATGATTTGGTAAGCTAAACTCACTATTTACTGCCAGTGCACTTAGTTGAGGAGTAATTGAACTTGTGGCCCAGGTATCCATTACATCTTGATCTGGGATAACCTCTTCTTTGCTATACCCTTTTGGCAAATCTTTGAGTGGATCAATAGGTAGGGCCTTTATCTCAGCTAGAATAATTTTACCTTCTTCACCCTTACGTTTGGAATACCACGCTGGAAATGGCACGCCAAAATAGCGCTGCCTTGAGATGCACCAGTCCCAATTTAGCCCTTCTATCCACACTTCCATACGTTTACGCATATTGCTTGGGTGCCAATTGCATTCTTTTACTTTATCTAATACTTGAGCTTTTTGCTCTAAGGTCTTGATAAACCATTGATAAGTAGGTAATATCTCAAGTGATGCACCAGATCTTTCTGCGCATTTGACAGAATGAGAAATGTTAGTGCTTTCTATCAAAAGTCCTCTTTGAGTTAGGATTTCGATTATCCGCTTTCTTGCTGCTGTAACTTTCAATCCATTTATTTCATTTAGTATATCGTCTGTCATCCGAGTAGCTGACACTGGGATCCATTCTTCTTTTTCCTGGATTCCAGTGTCAAGCACTGGAATGACATCATCTAGGTTCATCCTCCCATCCTGATCGATGATAATTTTCATCGGCAGATTATGCTTTTGCTGCCAATATATGTCGAGCTCATCACCAAACGTACAGCACATAACAAGCCCGGTGCCTTTATCTATTTTAACCTTATCATCAGCTATTATTGGAACTTTTTCCTTTGTTATTGGCACCACGGCTGTTTTTCCGATCAGATGAGTGTAGCGCGCATCCTCTGGATGGCAAAAAACTGCAACGCATGCGGGAAGTAACTCAGGTCGCGTAGTTGCAATATTGATCTGCTCATTGTCTTCAGTAGAGAAAACTATCGTGTTTAAGGATGACTCAAAAACTTTATCTTCTATTTCTGCTTGCGCAATTGCGGTTTTATCAACCGGGTCCCAAAGGATAGGTTGCATCTTTCTATATGCATATCCTTTATTATATAGATCGATGAATGACATCTGTGAAAGCGTCACAGTTTCCTTGCTGATCGTGTGGTATTCCAAATCCCAGTCATAACTAATGCCGACCGATTTAAATAATTCTTTGAATTCTTGCTTTGATTTTTCAATAACCTCATGGCACATCTCTATAAATTTTTCTCTGCCAACCTCTTTTGCACGGGTTTTATAGGTTTGTTCAACCAATCTTTCAGTGGGAAGCCCGTTATCATCAAACCCAATTGGGTAAAACACATCTTTTCCCAGCATGCGCTGAAACCTTGCAATAAAGTCTGTATGGCAATAGCTGAATATATGGCCAATATGGAGTTTTCCCGATATTGTCGGTGGAGGCGTGTCTATAGTGAAAGTGTTATCCTTTTCACCATTCCATTTATAAACTTTACTGCCTTCCCATAATATGTTGCATTTGTCTTCAACTTCTTTAAAGCCGTATTTTTCTTTTAACATAAATATTTCTCAATTTTAAACCTTAAGCTAGCAACGTCATACCGCCGCGGTATCTCTAGATCCCGCTAACAAGCAGCGGAATGACGATGATCGGTAAACCTAAATTACTTTAGCTATAGCACAATTAAGCAAATACGGCTACGCCAAAATTTTACAAAAATAACACACTATGGAAAATATTACTTGACGTTAAGTTTTAAAGGCATCATACTACCTAAATATTATTTATATTGAGGTTTAATATGCTTAGTTTAAATGATTTGAACATTATCGCTAATGCCTTAGATGATGGTTCTAATCTCAACAAAGATGCAAAACAAAAACTAAAGGCTTTTGTAAAAGAAATATTAGAAGTAAGAGATGAGCAAAAAATAGGAGACAAAGTAGATGAAATAAGAAACACAGTAATAGGTGAACTAAAGCAAGACCCAACACTAAGGGATGAACTAAAAGCTGATCAAGCAACAATAACGGCTGTAAAAGATGAACTGAAAACTGAAGAGCTAAAAACTGAAGCTAAAAATGAACTAAAAGCTGATCAAGCAACAATAACGGCTGTAAAAGATGAACTGAAAACTGATCAAGCAACAATAACGGCTGTAAAAGATGAACTGAAAACTGATCAAGCAACAATAACGGCTGCAAAAGATGAACTGAAAACTGAAGAGCTAAAAACTGAAGCTAAAAATGAACTAAAAGCTGATCAAGCAACAATAACGGCTGCAAAAGATGAACTGAAAGCTCAAGATGATTTCAAAAATAAAGCTAAAGGTGAACTATCAGATGAAATAAAACAAAAAGTAAGCAAGCTTGAGCAGTTAGAGGCAGGCTTAAGCGCTAAAA
>CACPSE010000053.1:0-5782 GCA_902636535.1 uncultured Wolbachia sp.
ATTTGTGTTTGTGAATGGCTTCAAGTTCATTGACTTCTTCAGTGAGGTTTTTCACTCTCTCTTCAAGTCGATAAACCATTTCTGTTAGTCCTTGGTTTTTTTCTATAAATTTATCATGCATGTGTACTCGTAAATCAAGCTTGGCTAACCACCATATCATTGCTACGGTCTGTATTGCAATAGTTGCTATTACTGTAATTGGGATTTTCCCTTGGTTTTGCATATTTTTTGCTTAGTTGTGAAATAATTGAAAATTACCGATAGACCATAGTTATGGATTAGCTAACGAAAACCTTGGTTATTTGAGGCTTTTTATTGCTTTAGTTGAGAAAAATGAGCTTATCTAAAACTTCACTTCAATTGTCCTGATTTATACTTTTTTTCTGCTTCATAAAGTAGATCTGCGATTTCGCTGAAAAGTTTCCTGTTCCAGCTATATTGTGAATTCTTCACTGCTGTCATTCTTGCAGTTCTCCCTTTCCAATCTTTATAATGAGGATTTGCTCCATTCTCCAATAAAAATTTTATCATCTCTAATTGGCCACTTATAACTGCATTATGTAATGCTCCACTAATAGCATTTATATCAGCCCCTTTGTCCAATAAAAACTTGACAATTCTTAAGCATCCATCCCCTGCAGCATAACGTAATGCTCTTTCACTAATGCTTAAAGAACCTTTAGTATTCACGTTTTTTTTCACCAAAGGTTCAACAGCCTCTAAATCACAGTTCTTAGTTGCAACTCGTAAGTTTTTATCAATTTCATCAATACTCTCTCCACTGAATAATAAAGAATATATAGTAGCAACACATATTACTAACACTATCAGGAAAATTAGTACATCATACTGACCTGTTGAGCTCGCTCGAAGAATTCTTCTAAAATTTCTGTTCATATACAATGATATCATTCCTTCTTGGGCATTAGATTGTAATTTGCTTAAATTTTCTTTAATACACCTTGCTTACTGTTGCCTCTATTATAGTTTGATATCCTTTACTATTTAAGATATGTTCTGCCCTATTGATTACCCATTCACCTTCAACTTCATGACAAAACCCTGAAAGGCTGACCTTAGCCTCCGCAAATAGTGCAGGATTACCAGGAACAGTTACATGTAAAATTGATGTACTACGCTTTAGTTGTCTTAATTTAGCGGTTGCTGCACTAATTGCTGATTCTTGAGTAGAGTAAGGTGTCTGCAGGGAATAACTTGGTTCTTCATTTCCTACCTTTTCTTCTGTTGTCTTTCCCTTTTCATAACTATGCCACTTTGCAATTACAGATCCATACTTATTACGTACATTAAAGTTTACTTTCCAATTTATGACTTCTTGAGGTGTTAAGACTATTGTGCCGAATACTTTACCAGTTACTGATTTTCCTTCTCCTCTTGGAATAAAAATTATACATCCTCCCACGGGTTTTACTAATGCATCATATTTCCTTCCTAACTCTTTTAAAAAGTTTATATCACTTTCATCCGTTTGGCTTTTATGTGGTATGAGTACGTTTTCAAATTTTTCAGCAACCTTACTGTTATATCCATGCTTCTGTGCTATTTCTCTTACTAAATCGCCCAAAGTAATGTCTTTCCACTCTCTTGATGTTTTTTCCTTTAGTGATTTATTAAAATTTGTAGCATGGCACCTTATTCTCAAAGTTTGTGGTGGGCTTTGTATGGTGATTTCACTTGCCTTATAATCTCCCACAGGCAATAGACCTGTCTCTTTATATCCAAGAAAAATCTTTAATTCGCCTTTTAGTTCTAAAGCACTATTACCATAATCGATATGAATTTCAGCTTCATCACTTGTTGTTCCAGATTCATCAGTAACGCGCAAAGATATTAAGCTATTTTTTAAAGTTTCTATTATTGGGTTACCTTCTGCTATTATGTCAAAATCTGGTATCATCAATTATTCTAAAATTTTTGTTATAGATTCTTGTGATGTCTTTTGAATTACAGGAAGCTTAATCCTTAATCCAGCAGGCAAAAAACTTCCATGTTCTGCAAGGCCTGGATTTTCAAGCAATAGTTCCTCCACTGCTCCACTACTGTATCCATAATGTTTCCAGCAAATGTAATCCAACATTTCGTTTTCTTTAGTGTAATAATAAATAACTTGCTGTAACTTTTTAACTTCAAAATAAACTCAACTTTTCTTGGTTTTCCATCAGGAAAAAATAATATCTGTTTTTCTTCTACATTAGTAATGACAAAATTCCCAAGTACATTTCCTGAATTATCAACCAGAACGTGCGGTTCTTGAGTATCACGTATATTTTTTAGCTGTTCTAAGCCATTACTCTGATAACGTGGATAAATCACTCCTGTTAGATCAATACATTCAATTCCTGAGCCAATGTTTTGTAGCAACGTTTTTTCAATACATTCAATCGTCTGCCACCTCTCTTCTTTATTATACCTAAGACTTACTGGCTCAAACTTGTATTTTCCGAGTAACATTAATATAATTCTTCCACAGTGTCAAAAAGCGCGCCGCGTGCTTGTTCCCTAAATCTTTCTATTACCGCATCAGCAATACTGCGGACATCTTGATTTGGTTCGGATTTGATATTGATATTAAATGTTTGATAGAATGCTTGATTATATACTTTCGATTCCCTATTTTCATATCTACTTTTCTTGAATGCTTTCTCAACTTCTTCTTGTTCCATAGCTCTTTTTTCTTCTATAACACTTTTTACTTTAAGATTTTCAAGATTGTTTTTGCTATTCTTCGAAAGTTGTCTTACAGCACTATTGCTTGCCAATGGATCTCCATTACTGAAAATGCTATTTTTAGAAAGCTCATTAGTAACACTTCCGTTGTCTTCAAATTTCTTAATCGGACTATTCTCAGAAAATCCACCAAATATACTACTGACAGTACTTCCCATCCATGAAAAAGCTTCACCAATTGGTTTTATTATTGATTTTATGTACTCCCAAAAACTAGCGAAAAAATCTTTCACTTTCCCCCAGTTAGTGATAACAAGAGCTGCTCCGGTTGCAAGTACAGCAATAGCAGCTCCTATAGGATTACTTACCATTGCTAACGTTAAAGCTCTAAACCCCGTAATTACTGCTGGAATCACACGTGCCGATAATGACGTTAATGCTGGTCCAAGTGATCCAAGTAAAATAGCTTTTAAGGTTAAAACACTTCCTTGAAATAAAGCTATTGCATATCCTCCTCCCAACACTAGAAGCTTGAGGAGAACACAGGCTGAAATGATGCTCATAATTCCAGTGGTCAAGATGGGACACGTTTCTGCAAACCAAGCTATACCTGTGGTTATAGATCTCAAAAAACCACTTATCAAATTTAAAGTAGGTAGCATAACTGAGCCCAAGTTCACTCCTACTTCTGCTATTGAGTTTTTAAGCAGTTGTAATTGTTTTGCTGTAGTACCGACACGATCTTCATATTCCCTACCCAATGAGCCTACACGTTCTTTTTCATCACCTAGTAACCCTAGCACCTCTTTATATTTTTCTAAGTTTGCAACTATTAGTGCTATATCATCTTGAGATCCAGAATCAAAAAGTCTCAAGAGAATATCAGGACGCTCATCTTCAGGTACGTTTCTCAAAGCTTCAAAAACTTTTAGCAGTGTTCCTTGTGGATCTTTCTTAATATTCTCCTCAAGCTCATCAATATCTATTCCTACTTCCTCTAGTGTTTCTATAAATTTATCACCTTGATTTCTTGCAGTTTGTAGTTTGATTAGCATGTCACTTATTACTCCTGCTGCTTTTTTAGGCTGTTTTCCTAAACTAATGAAGGTATTCACTAAACCAGCAGTCTGATGCACATTAAGACCAAACTGTTTTGCAGCCCCTCCAGCCACAGTCATTGCTGACATCATGTCTTTTGCTTCAACAGTAGTATTACTTGCAAGATGATTTAACGTGTCTCCGAAATCTTCCATTTTTTCAGCTCCAATTCCATAAATATTGGAAAGTGTGGCAGTAGCACTTCCTATTTCTTCTCCTGTCATGCCAAAATTTACTGCCATCTTTCCTACTGCTTCTGTAAATTTAGTAATATTGTCCTTTGAAAAACGAAGTCTACCAGCACTTTTAGCAATTTCAGCTAACTCTGCAGCCGATATTGGTATTTTACGGGACAATTTCTTTAAATCCTGTCCAAGTTCCATAATCATTTTATTATTAATTTCTTTATCAGCATCAAATTTCACCACTGCCTTAATCTCTGTCATAACAGATTCAAAATCAACTGCAATTTTAATTGGCACTGCAACAGAGAGTAATGAACCTATCATCCCTATTATTTGCGATCTGTAATGTGCTTTCTTTGCTGCAAGACCTTGCTGATCACTTATTACAGATCCAAGTTTGCTATATTTGCTTTTAAGCGCTTCAACGGATGATCCAAGTTTATGTTGATCTCTCACTAAGGATTTAATATCTGTTCCACTCTTTCTCATTTCCTCATTTAATGAGTGCAGCGAATCTCTCTTCTTTAAATATGCATCTTTTGCTTTTGTTGCAGAAACTTTAGCCTTATCAAACTCAGCTTTTAAAGTTTTACTTGGTTTTTCCACCGCTTTCATCTGTTTAGCTAAGGATTTTACCTGATCTTCAAAACCTTTCCAGGATTTCTTGCTAGCCAAAACATCAGAACCTAGTTGTTTGAATTTAGACACTGATTTTAAAGATGAATCAAGCCTCCTGATATTTTCACCAAGACTAGAGAGTTGACCACTACTTCCTTTTATTGCAGAATTGAAACTGCCATCTAACACAGCTCCAATTTTTATAGATAATGTTGGCATTTAAACCTCTCTCTTGCGTTGCACCATAAAATAAACTCACTAATCTCCATATCAAGAATGCGCTCAACTCCACCACCTACAACAGAGCTAAGCGCAATTATTTCTAACCTTAGGTCTTTTGGATAATTGGTGAAAAAAAATCCTTTAATACCTCTTGCACTTTTACATAATCAGCAATATCTAACTCTTCAATTGCTTCTTTTGCAACTGATGTCAAATTGGCAGTCAAAGTTACTTCCTTACTTAGATCACTACCATTAAGTCTCTCAATAGTAAGATAGTCTCTAACTTTTGGACGTCTAACGGTAAGTTCTGAGACAGAAGTTCCATCTACTGTTATTGGGTTATTAAGTGTTATAGTTTGCATTATTGTCTCCTTAAAAATAAAATTTCAAATAAGTTTTTATATGCCTAAAATCGTTTGTAACAAAGCCATTTGATCAACACCATTTATCTTTCTAATCATATTCTCAGCATCGATTTCTATCAGTTCATTACTACCAATCGTTAGTTTGTAATAATGTGCAGCTACGGTACACTTCAGCGTTGCTTTTTCAGCAGGTTTCCAGCTACCAAAATCAAACTCTTTAAATATTCCCCTAAGGTTGATAATTACTCCTTCAATATCATTACTTCCACTGCCTTGTAATCCGCCCCTGAGTGTCAAAGCTACTGAATTCCCATCTATTAAACCAAACAGCCTAAAGAGCTCTGTATCGTATTCAGAAAAAGTGAAATCTGCTTCAAGTTTCTCCATTCCCATGTCAATATTTATTGGAATATCCATACCACCTGCACGGTATTCTTCTGTTTTTATGGTAAGTTTTGGCAAGGTTACTTCATCTATTTTTCCTGCGTAACCTCTACCGTCTACAAATACATTGAAATTCTTTAAGATTTTTGGCAGCATTTTTCTCCTCGTTTATTTGTTGAATTTTGTTTAGAAGCCTTTTAAAGTATTTGGTTGTTCACTA